>JADFRO010000150.1 GCA_022561255.1 Planctomycetota bacterium
CGGAGACAACGCCCGTGGGTGCATGCCTTCCGACGCTACTCGTTTCGTGTTGCTACCCGAATGGGCTCTGCATTTGCAGCGGCGACGTCGTCCGTACCACGTGCATCAACGCGGGGGGCACGCCGGTGTGCGGTCGTGCGGACATCTCATGCATCTTCTGGGATCAGTGCCCGGAATCGAACTGCCGCGACGGGTGCCTTATGGGCGACTTCAACGGCGACGGGGACGTCGATCTGGATGACAACGCGGCGCTGCAAATGTGTTTCAGTGCGGAAATCGGAGCGGTAGCGTTCGTGCCGCCAACGCCCGAGTGCCTGTTGCGGTTTGACTTTGACGACGATGGTGACGTCGATCTGGACGACGTCTTTGACTACACCCAGGCGATCACAGGTCCGTAGCGGTCCGATGGGCGATGGGTGCGCGGGGCTGGGACCGACCTTCGTGCCGGCCACAAGCCGTTGGCGCACGATGTCGTAACGACGGAGCGGAAATGCCGGGAGAGCGGAAGAAGCCATTCAACAGCCTGTGGGTCTGCGCGCTCGCCGCTGCGCTGGGCGTCGCCGTCGCCGGCGGGGATCCTAGAGACGAAGCTGTACTGCTGTCGAAGTCGCGGGCGAGATCGTTGGACGACCGCGGGTTGGATGTTGCTACGGCTGGCGAGTTGGTCGCGCCCACTTGTGAAACTTCGGTCGACTGTGACGATCGCGACGCCTGCACGGCCGACTCGTGCATCGCGAGCTCGTGCCAGTACGCTGTGATCCCCGGCTGTGTCTCCTGCGAGAGCACACTGCTCTGCCCGCCGGTGGACCTCGTCTTCATCATGGATACTTCCGGATCGATGCGTGATGAGGCGGACGCACTCTGCGCAGGCATCAAGTCGGTCACCTCGGTGTTGCGCTCGCAGGGCGTCGAGGTCAACGCGGTTATGCTTGGCATCACGGAAGTTCCGGACATCGGATTTACATGTCTGACCGATCACGTGGTCAACATGCTCGGAGGCGACGTTCCCGGTGATGGGGAAAGCTGTGCCTTTCCGGAGAGTCGCTCAGCCTACGAATCCTGGGGACCGGCGACGGCGATCGTGGCTGAGCGGTTTGCGTGGAGTCCGGGTGCGACGCGAATGATCATCCCGATGAGCGATGAAGGCCCCTGCAACGGAAGTTTTCCCGACGGCTGCCTCGATCCCGGCGACGACCGTGCTTCGATCGATAACGCAGCGGCGATCGCCACGTCCAACAACGTCATCGTTTCTCCGATTACGGGTACGGGCTCCGACGACTGCGTGCTGTCGTTGGCCTCGATGCTTGCAAGCGCTACGGGCGGGAAGGCGGTACAGACGAAGGATCCCCAGGCGGACCTTGCGGCCACGGTCTACCAGCTCGTTTCCGAGCGCTGCACGGTCGACACGGGTTGCGACGATCAGAATCCGTGTACGGTGAACGATCAGTGTTTCGACGGAGTCTGTATCGGAACGCCCATCGACGGATGCCTCACGTGCGATACGCCCCAAGAGTGTGACGACGGCGATGCCTGCAGCGACAACAACTGCGACCAGGGAATCTGCACCTCGTCGCCCAACTACGATGCGTCCGCCGATTGCTGCGACCCTGTTGACAGGTTGCTTACGACAATCGATGACGGCAACGCGTGCACTCTGGATGTGTGCGACCCGGGTGACGGGCAGGTTTCGCATCCGCCAGCCGGTTCGGAGGTCGCCTGCGATGACGGAAACGTTTGTACAGCTCAGGACCGATGCGACGGGTCCGGTGGTTGTCAGGGCGTGGACTTGGGCGAGTTTCTCTGCTCATCCGACGCGGAGTGTTTTGGCCAGCTCTGCAATCTGACAAAAGGGACGTGTGAATGCGGGACGACGCCGTTGCTGTGCCTCACGGCCAGTGCGCCGACCTCAGTGGGTGGCGGATGTTACCTGGAAGGGCAAGACTTTACGGTTGACATCGAACTCGGCGCTAGCCTGACGACGGTCGCGGGCGGGCAGTTTTTGTTCGATTACAACAAGGATGTTCTGGATTTTGTCGGGATCACGCCCGGCGCTACCGTCGATCCGCAATCGCCGTTCGTCAAGGAGCTCATCAGGAGCGTGGACGAGATCAACGGCACCGTGTTTTACGCGGTGGGTGTGGGTGTGGGCGGAAGCGGCACGCGCGGACCCGCCGTCATGGCACGCATCCATTTCATCCCGATCGCGCCGTGCAGCCAAGACAATTTATGTCTCATCTTGGAGAATCCGTTTTCCACGCTGCTCGTAGACGACAAGGGAAGGGCCATCGCCTTTGAGTCCTGTTGCAGCGGCGCCATCGCAACCAGCAGCGGCGATCCCATCTTGACCTGCCCTGAAAGCGTCTCGCTCAACGCCGATGCGGGACGCACTTCCGCCGTCGCAACTTGGGAAGCGGTAACGGCTGAAGGCGGCTGCGACGGCCCCATCGATCCTGTATGCACCGTAGCGCATAGTTCCGGATTTGACGCCGGCGTGCTGGTTGGAAACGGTGGACGGTTTGCGGTTGGGCTCTACGAGTTCGAATGCTTTGCGACGGATTCGTGCGGCGCCCAGGCGACGTGTAGCTGGAGCGTTGAGGTCGTCGACGCCAACACACTTGTTGTGGATCTGGAACTCTCACCTCCTCTGGCACCTACGGGGCAGCTCGAGCGCTGCATCACGTTCGAGCTTTATTCGACGTGTGATGGTGCTCCGGTCGTCGTGCAGCAGGATGTGACCTTCGGAGGGCTTTTCGATTTCACGGGCCAAGCAACGGGAGTGACCCTATCGGTTCCCATCGGCTCCTATGGATGCATCACCGCGCGCGATGCAAAACACACGCTTCGATCCACTGCGGAGCCGCACACTCAGGACGGCAAGTACTTCGCTCTTTTCAGAGGCGATCCGATGTTCGGCGGAAACTGGCTCGTCGGAGGGAATGTGGATGACAACCACGTCATCGACGGGACGGACCACGCGCTCGTCTTGACGCAACTCCTAACGACGCAAGAAGCGAACACGGTATGTGGAACGACGGGCATCAACGCCGACATCGATGGTGATGGAGCGGTGACGCTCGACGATCTGGGCTTCGTGCAGCGGAATTTCCTCGTGGATGACGGCAGAGTGTGCTGCTTCGACGCCTCGGAATCGACGGGGACGTCGGTCGGTAGCGCACTCGCCGACGAGCTGGACCGCTTGGTGATCGCTTACGACATCGAGTCCGACGTCAACGGAGACGGCGTCGTCGATGAATCCGACGTTGTTACGCTCTTGGAGATGGAAAAGAACGGACTGTTGACACGTCTTGACGATAGCGCGAACGCGGGCGGTGATTAGCGCTCGACGCACCCGGGCAATAGGTAGACGTCGGTTTACTTGAGCGGACCGAGCTCATCCTGTACGGCAGTGAGTATTTCCTGGGAACGAAGAAGCGTAAGCGACGTTTCGAGATCCTTGCCGAAAAGGCGATCCGCGTCGGCGTGATCGATGTGCTGTCGAATCCGCTCGTGAGCGATTCGCGGACCCATCCCCGGTAGCAGGCCCTTACGAAAGTCGATCGCTTGAGCCGCCAGCATCTGCTCGATCGCCAGCGTCCTCTCCGCGTTTTCGAGTACCTGCCAACACTTCGTGGCCGCGCGAGCGCCCATGCTGACGTGGTCTTCCTGGCCCATCGACGTGGGAATCGAATCGACCGAAGCGGGAGTGCACAGACCCTTGTTCTCACTCACGAGGGCGGCCGCGACGTACTGGGCCACCATGAATCCGCTGTTGACGCCGATCTGCTCCATCAGAAACGGCGGCAACTCTGCGGTGCCGCTGAGCAGTAGGTACGACCGACGTTCACTGATCGACGCCAACTCCGCCAGCGCGATGGCTATGTAGTCCAGCACGAGTGCGAGCGGTTGGCCGTGGAACAAACCGCCGCTGATCACCGTACCGTCGTCAAAAATCACCGGGTTATCCGTAACGGCGTTGATCTCATCCTCGACGACGCCGGCGGTGTGTCGAATCGCGTCGCGCGACGCGCCGTGTACCTGTGGCACACATCGAATCGAGTAGGGATCCTGCACGCGGTCGCAATCGGCGTGGGATTTGAGAATCTCGCTGTCGGCGAGCAGACGCCGGACATTTTCAGCGGACTCAATGGCCCCGGCGTGCGGACGAAGCTCGTGGAGGCGTTGGTCAAACGGCTGAACACTGCAAGCCAGCGCCTCCAACGACATGCTCGCGAAGAGATCGGCGTGGCGTGCGAGGCGTTGGGCACGCACGACGATCGCCGCCGCGTAGGCCGACATGAACTGCGTTCCGTTGACCAGCGCCAAGCCTTCCTTGGGGCCTAGGACAATCGGTTCGACGTTGTGGCGAGCGAGCACGTCGCAAGCGGGCTGAGTTCTACCGTCAACGCTCACGTCGCCGAGTCCCAGCATCGGTAAGACCATGTGCGCAAGAGGAGCGAGATCGCCGCTTGCGCCGAGCGATCCCTGGGTCGGTATTACGGGCAGAATGTCGGCGTTGAGCAGGGCTATGAGACACTCAAGCGTCTTGCGAGAAATGCCGCTCACGCCGTGGGTCAGGGCGTGGACTTTGAACAACATCATCCAACGAACGATTTCAGGGGGTGCGGGCGGTCCGACGCCCATGGCGTGAGAGAGAATCAGATTCCTCTGCAACACAAAGAGTTTTTCGGGGGCGATGCGTGTCGTGCAGAGCGGACCGAATCCGGTGTTGATTCCGTACGCCGCCTTGGCCCCGGCTGCAATCTTCGCAACACGCTCGGCGCTGCCGACCACCTTATCCCATACGGTTGCGCTCAGCTCGACGGCCACGCGAGATCCCAGCCCGCGATCCAACGACGCTAGCGATAGACGACTTCCGTCGAGCGTATGGTGTACGGTATCGAAGGCGCTGGACGTCGGACCTCGACTGTTGTCTCGCTTCTTCGCCATTGCGCCGGGAGTATACAGGCCCCTGTCGACGGCGTCTTGCCGCTCCTGCGGAGAGCGAAGCTCCTGCGGAGAGCGAAGCTCCTGCGGAGAGCGAAGCTCCTGCGGAGAGTGTAGCTCCTGCGGAGAGCGAAGCTCCTGTTGACGCCGGCGGTCCGCTAGGCTCGTCGGGTACCACCTTGCCGCTGAGCGGGCGCTCAACTCTGGAGCAATGTTCACCAATGTTGTCCCAGCGGTCCACGCCGATTGAACCGCGTCGGCGGGATCGCATCGGCAAGGCCCTTTGCGTGAGGTATCCCGCAAACGTCGCCACTTACAGGCATCGCCGAGAATCGCACAGCTTATGATAGAGTATGATGGATCGTGACCGTACGGTGAACACCACCTACGGGAAGTCGCCGTAGGGAAGGCACGCTCAGTTTCAGCCTCCGGAATCGGTGGGTTCGTCGGGCGGTTTGGCGCGCAGTAGTTCGGTGGCTTGCGGTTTCGAATCAGGATCAAATCCGTGGCGGCGGAGCAGCTCCTTGTAGCGCGGATGGTCGCGGAGCGGGTCCCAGCGCGGGTCGAGACGAAGCATCGGAACCGACATTGTCTCGCTAGGAATCGAAAGTAGATATTCGAGTCTGTCCAGGGCTGCGTCGTAGTCACCAACCAATGTATAGATGAACGCGAGGTCCTCCACACGATACGGACCGATCAGAGCATCTCTTGACACCGGGAACAGTTCTACACCTCGTTTCCCTTCGCGGATGGCGTCCTCCTTTCGGCCAAGTCCTGCATAGACGATTCCGAGCGAGCTGCGAACGCGATGATCTTCGGCTCGCTTCTCGATCTCCTCCTCCAGCAGAATGCGGGCGGTCTCGTAAGCTTCACGGGAGCGCTCCGATTCACCCATGAGTCGATAGACGAGACCAGCTAACTGAGACTTGGGGATAAACCAAAACTGATACTCAAGAGATTCGCCCGGTGTGGATGCAAGCCGGTCTAAGGCAGCCTGGTAGTTTCTTTCAAACAGCTCTTGCTGGAACCAATAGAAGATCGAACGTGGAGTGTTTATCCTCGGTTTCTCCTCAAGCACGATTCGACCCTTTTCTACATTGCCGTGCCATAACCAGTGAATCAAGGCCTTTCTCTCGTAAGCCACAACCTGATTCGGAGCCATAGAGATCGAGCGGTCGCACCAGCGCTCCGCATCCGGGTATCTCCGCAGCATGCTATAGTTTTGGGCGATGTTGTGCGCAAGATTAGCGTCTATCGGGCTCAATACGGACGCACGTTTCATATTGTCCAGCGCCTCCGCGAGCCTGCCCTGCCGACGCCGGATGGCCCCAACGCCTAGCAGTATCCTGGCGTCGTTTGGGAGACCCTTTTCGGCAATGGCGAGCGCTTCCAGTGCCCGGCCGTATTCTCGGTAACAGTAATAGTGGTAGTAACCCAGCGACAGGTGTGTTTCGGGCAGATCGGGTTGAAGCTCGAGCGCCCGCTCCACGGCCGACTTGGCCTTGGCTGCCCGGACTTCCGTGCGGTCGTAACCCAGGTGGTGTATGAGCGATTGGACCATGGAAAGCTCGGCATAGGCAATGGCGAAGTCGGGATCGATTGAGACGGCTCGCTTGAACATCTGGACCGCGAAGGATAAATCCTCCTTTGAACTATCGGGTCGTCCCGCGTAGTCCAGCCCGCGCAGATAGGCATGGTAGGCGTCAGAGTTTTCGGTTGGCTTAACATCGATGGCCTGGCGTTCCGGTTCCAGCAAGGTGATTTTGAGTTGCTTGATGACCTGCCCGGCGATGTCGGATTGAACCTCGAAGATGTCTTCGAGCACGCGGTTGTAGGGCTGCGACCAGAGCGACATGTCGTCAGAAATACGGATGAGTTCCGGCGTAATGCGCACCCGGCCTGCACCTCCGCCGCGCTTATCCCAGCGGATCGTACCGTCGATCAGGTAATCAACCCCCAACTCAGCACCGATTTGTCTGTTGGTCTTGTCGGTATCTTTGTATTGAAAGGCGCTGGAACGGGAGATGACGCCCAGTTTGCGAACAGCGGCCAATCGGCTTCTGATCTCGTCGCTGATTCCGTCCGCAAAATATTCATCTTCAGCC
>JADFRO010000151.1 GCA_022561255.1 Planctomycetota bacterium
ACAGGAATATGGGAACACTATGGGTCGGTATCCAGTGGGGACGGCACGTACGAGTCATACATAAGGCGAGTCGATTGAAGCGCAACTTGTCCATCGTACTCCAAGCGGTCCCCTTGGCCCTTTTCAGCGCCGGGTGTTTCTCGTCCGACCCGCTCGCCGGTGAGGTCAGCGCCTTCTCACCGACCTCCGCCCGCTGCATCACGCCCGAGGATGTCGAGCGAACGGCCGACCAAGTGCTACAGCTTGTGAACCTGGAGCGCGCGGCCCTGGACCTTCCGCCCGTCGTCAAGAACGAAACCCTCGAGAAGATCGCCGACGACTACGCGTGTCGAATGATCGAGGAAAGCTTCTTCGGCCACACCGACCCCACCAACGGTCATGGTCCCGGTGATCGAGCCGTCGTGGCTCGCTACCACTTTTATGCCATCGGCGAAAACCTTGCCGCCGGTCTCGACACTCCTGCGGACGTCATGAAAGAGTGGATGGGCAGCCCATCGCACCGGGCGATCATTCTCGACCCGCAGTGGACCCAGATCGGCATCGGCGTGCGCCGCGGCGGTGAGTACGATACCTACTGGGTGCAGGAGTTCGGCACGCCCGCCGATTTTTAGCCCAGCGCGCTCCAACCCATGACCAACCATTCCGCACCCGCCGAGCTTCCGTTTAAGCGGAGGCAGCGCCGGAAGAACGGCGGCGTCCGAGCGATCGTTACCGGACAAGTCGGTCTGGACAAGAAACCCTTCCTTCAGTCGGTTGTTGACATCGCCCGAGCGGCCGGGCACGAGGTGCAACTGTTCAATCTGGGCGACTTAATGTACGCCGAAGCGCCCGACATCGCACCCGGACGCATACTCGATCTCTCCAGACAGCGTCTCACGACCCTGCGCCGCAGCGTCTTCAAGGACATTTTGAGTATCGCCGCCACCGGCGTTGATCTGATCGTCAACACGCACGCCACGTTTCGTTGGAAGCACGGACTGTTCCACGCGTTCGATCACAACCAGCTCCGCGAGCTTGACGCTGATCTTTACATCACCCTGGTCGACAACGTGGACGCGGTACACGAGCGCCTGGAACGCGAGCACAAGACGCAGCACACGCTCAAAGACATTCTCGTCTGGCGCGAGGAGGAGATTGTCGTTACCGAAACGATGGCGGAAGCCCTAGCCGGGTACGGTTACGCCTACGTGCTTTCACGAAGCAACCCGCGAATCAACGCACGCTCGATGTATCGACTGATGTTCGAGCCGGATCGCAAGCGCGTCTACCCCTCGTTCCCCATGACGCACGTCATGGACCTACCCGAGGTGCTCGCCGAGATTGAAATGTTCCGCGACGCACTGGCGGAACATTTCATTACGTTCGACCCGGCGGACCTCAACGAAAAACGTTTGCTTCACGAGGCCGAGCGGGCGACGAAGCAAGGGCATGCAGACATCACCATAAAGGTTCACGGGCGAAACATTACGATCAGCGCCAGCGAAATCACCCGCATCGCGCGAGACATCGACGCGCAAATCTACGCTCGTGACTTCAAGCTGATCGATCAATCCGACCTGATCGTAAGTTACATTCCCGAACTTCCCGACGGTCGACCCGCCCTGTCGTCCGGCGTCGAACGAGAGCTTCAACACGCCTACGAAGGGACGAAAGAGGTTTTCGTGATCTGGCGACCACAGAGCGATCCGTCACCCTTCATCACCGAAACCGCTACCGAAGTCTTCCACTCCCTCGACGAGCTTTTCAAATACTTTCAGCGGCGCGGCGACATCGATGCATACCAGCTTCCCCTTCGGTGAACGTCTCATGTCCCAGCCGGTGCGATCGAAACTCTTCGAAGAAACGGTTTCCGTCACTTGGCCACTGTCCGAGATCGATCTCGACGCTCTGCGCCGAGGTTTCGCCCCGCCCTTCGATCGCGCCGCCCACGCGGTACAGCTTGCAGGCTTCGAGCAGGACGACGCGGTGATCGAGCGGTATCTCTGCTGCCGCGTTGGTGATCGTCCTCCCGTTGACGTCCCAGCCGATTCAATGTCCGACCGATCGCGCATGATCGAAGACGTCGTAACGGCGCTCCGCCACGTTGGACATGTGGGGGGGCGCGGAGACGCTACCGACGGTTACGGATGGACGACCCGACCAACGCCCGCCGACGCTCAAACCGATAGTCAAGTCGACAGGCAAGCCGGCGTTCAAGCTGACGACGTCACGATCGTCGGACTAAGAGTCGTCGCCATTCGCGAATCGTGGTCGACGTCAATGTCCCCCCTTGCCAAGGGGGGACCACAAGGGCGTCAGTAAAGCGTCGAGTGGCGCGGAACGTCCCCCCTTGCCAAGGGGGGACCACAGGGGGGTCAAGGCACATCCATCGGGTAGAAACTGGTGAACGGGGGAAAGTTCCGCTTCCTCACGGGCGCGGCTCGGAAAAAACGGCGTGCGTCTCGGTAAGGCATCGCACGGTTCGCTAAGACGTAGCGCGGCTCGGTAAGACGCCGATTGCCAATCGCCCCCGATAGGCCCTACAATCTCACAGCGTCGGGAGCGCGCGAGCATGTCAGAGCCAAACGACCAACAACCATCTCCGATCACAGAACAAGCGAACGTCCCGCTGACTGAAGAGACAAGCGCCCTTCCGACTGAAAGCGCAGCCGCCTCTTTAACGCAAGAGTCAATCGCCGTTGCGGTTCCACCGCGTTACTGGTGGCTCAAGCGGCTGTTGATCGGCGGCGGCGTGCTGCTGCTGGCACTGCTTGTCCTTCGCACGTGGTGGGGCTTTGTGGCGCAGCGGCGCCTCGACGCTCAGATCGCCGTCTACGTCGCTCGCGGCGAGCCGATCTACCCCGAAGATTTCGACACCGAGCCGATTCCCGACGATCAAAACGCGGCCAAGTTCCTTAAAGACGCGGCCGCAGCCCTCAACCTGACGATGGAGCAAAACGATAACGTCGGGCAATGGTACCGCCACGCCGAAAAGGTAGCCGATCACCTCGACGAAATCCGCAAAATGGTCGACGCCCACGCCCCGGCGCTTCAACTCCTTCGCAAGGCGCGACACGCGCCGTTGACGAACTGGGATACGAAGTTCCGAACGCCCGTAATGAGCACGATGCTACCCTTCCTATCGGCGCAGCGTATGTTGGCCAAGTTTGTGTGGCTGGGCATCGTGATGAAGCATCAGACCGGCGACGACGCAGCCGCCGTTGAGCTGCTACGCGACGTCACCGCTCAGGCGAAGATTATGGACCGTCATCCATTGCTCATCTCGCACCTGGTTGCGATCGCCATAGATGCGCTAGCGGTCAACGCGATAGAGAGTATCGCACCGCAGTTGACGGTAGAGAGTCCCGAAAATTCGCCGGCACGTTCGATCACTCCGGCGAAGCGTGAGCAACTCCTGGCTTTAATCGAAGACCTGGTCGACGACACTGCGTACGCCTCCGCAGGTCGACTAACAACGATGGGCGAACGAATGCTCCAACTTAACATCTTCCAAACGGTGTGGAGTGGTCAGGCTAGCTTTGGGGCCATGGTGTTCTTCGGGGGTGTAACGCCTCCGTCGCTGCTGGAACGCGTCGCAAAGTACCCGCTGGGACCGCTGCTTCAGGCCGACGCTCTCTACGCGATGAAGCTGTTGACGCCTAGCGCCGACGCGATCGGAAGAACGGACTGGGCGCAACTACAGGCGTCGCTGCCCGACGACGCTACGCCTGACTCTTGGATCGACGCGGTGGTGCATCCGCTCAGCCGCATCATCATTCCCTCGTTGGGTCGGGTGTTCCTATTGCATTTCCGTTCGTTGGCCGGTCGCAAGATGGCGGCGACGGCGCTGGCGATTCGACTCTACGAAGTCGACCACGGGCAACGCCCGAAGACGCTGACGCAGCTTGTTCCCGATTACCTGCGCGAACTTCCGGTCGATCCGTTTGCCAGCGACGGCCGGGCGCTGGCCTATCTGCCCGAAGCCCATCCGCCCATCCTGTACAGCATCAGTCAAGACGCCGAGGACAACGGCGGCACCTTCACGTTTCGCAGGAAGAATGGGGGCGTCGATCGGGAAAAACTCGATCTACCGTTCTTTCTCGACGGCGTGCGCCCTAAGAACAAGCAACATTTCCAGGAGTTGGCACGGAAGTCACGCGACGCTCGCGAAGATCACGACTATGTAGAGGACGAGGGCGGGAAGTCCGACGAGGATCAACCCCGCTAGAAAACACCATAGCGCCGGAACGCCGAGAACAACCCACACGGCCCGCGCCGGTTGCTGCGGAAGCAGTCGGCGGATCAGATGGTTCAGGTCCAGCCACCACGCGACGAACTGCCCGCAGGGAACCAGGAATCCGACCAGAATGAAGAACGTACCCCAGTCGGTTGCGATGCCCAGATTGACACCCACCACTAGAGCGAGCAGAGGAACGCCGATGAACGAGAGCACGCCGCTGCTGTAGTAGCTCAGGGCAATCGCACGGTTTTGAAGCTCGGTATCCACCCCACGCGGATGAAAAAAATAACTCGGCACGCCCGTCGCCGCCACGAGGAACAAGAGAGCACTCGTGAGCAAGATCACCACCGACCAACCCTTTTCGGTGGGGTCGCGAAGGAATGACAACTCGAGTGCACTGCTCAAACCGAGCGCGAGCGCTACAACGAGCACTGCAAAGAGTGGCACCCAGGCAAGCGCAACGGTCACCCAACGAAACTTCTGCGAGTCGGCGAAGTCGACGGGCCGGGCCATCTCCTCGCAAAACCGCCGCTGGTTGAACATCACGTACCAGACGGTTTTCATGTAAGCACGAAACCAGCCGATCTCACTGCGGCGCACCCACGGAATCTTCGGCACGAAACTCCGTACGCCCTCCAAGGAATTGCCGCACTCCGGGCAACGATCGCCGGTCAGTCCTCGCAGGTTGTACGCGCATTCCTGGCAGAACAGGTCGAAAGTAATCTCCGGATGTAACCGACCCCCCTGTAGTCCCCCCTTGGTAAGGGGGGACGGTGAAGAGCAACTCTCTTGCGGAGGGCGACTTTCCTGCGAAGGGCGACTCTTCTGCGGAGCGCGACTTTCATCCGGTGCAGGCGGTGTCGGATCGGCGGTCATGCAGCCCTTGCGCCCATTTCAGAAAGGTCGTCCCACATTCGTCTGCCCAGCCAAGTTTGTACCGTTTTCGTCCCCCCTTACCAAGGGGGGACTACAGGGGGGTCTTTCGCATCCCACAAAAACCTCCCCCGACCCCTCCTTGGTAAGGAGGGGAGAAAAAAAGTCGAACGCCTTTACGGCGCCGGCACTACGTAGTGCGTTTGAGGAAACCGACGCTGGATTGGAACATGGCCTCGTTATACTCCGCCGACCGCTCTTCCTCTTCGGCCTCAAGGTCGGCGAGGTTGGCGACGCACATGGGGCAGCCGACGACGTCAAGGTGAAACTGTGTGTAGCTACGCCACGGCTCGTCGAGTACGCCGAGCAGAAAGGAACCGAGCGTGCTGCGTTTCAGACACGTAAGCCGCTGCTCGCGCCAGACGCGCGCGACGGTGACGTCGGCTTGCGCTTCATCGAGACAGGCGGTAGCTTCGGGACCGCGCTCTTCGAGAAATTTCTGAAGTTTCTGGATCGCCCGAAACTTTATCCCGGCGACCGCTTTTTGATCGATCTCGAGAAGTTCGCCCACGTCGAGGTTTCGCTTGCCCGCGAAGAAGACCAACTCGATCACCTGCAGATCGGAGAACGCCTCTCGATCACGCAACTCGTGGATTAGCCGCAGCAACACCTCGCCCAGAAGTTTTTCCTGTTGGCCTCGAACTTCCGCCTGCACGGCGATGCCGCTGGGCGTTTCCTCGTCTCCGGGAACGATACGATCCCACCAATCCTCCGCACCGGCGGGCTCTCTGATAACGGTGAGCTTTCGCTGGCGAAGGAGGTCGTACAACTTGTATCGCAAGATGGTAAACAGATACGTTTCGAGCGAGCGAGAAGTGTCGAAACCGCCCGCGGACTGCAGAAACCCGACGAACGTCTCCTGAACGAGATCCTCCGCATCGCTGAGGCCCGACGTCCGCGTGCGGGCGAACGCCAGAAGGCGTCCCGTGTATCGATCGATCAGCGTACGCCACGCAGACTCGCTGCCTTCGCGAATCTGTTCCACGAGAAATTGGTCGGCGTTGTCGCCGGTATCCATGACGTTTGATCTCTTGGACGCAGCTCGCAAAAAGTCTCTGACATCACGCGACGTACACGACTGGCGCGATCGTCACAACAGAGAACGACAAGTACGACAGAAACGAATGGAACGTTAGGGAATATGATACGCCCAGGCACAAGGCAACGCTAGCGCGCGACGTCATTCTCGTGAAAGGCGGACAAGGAGAGTCGGGAGTCCGCTGGTCTTCGAATGACTCTTGGTGTGGAACCTCCGCGCGGGCGAGCTGCGCTCCGCAGGAGAGCCCGCGGCTTGGGACAAAACGTGAAGTGCTCTAAGCACGCAGGAACGGCTGCGTCTGCCGGGGCTTCCCGCCGGTGAAGAACTGCAGAATGATAAAGGCGAGGGAGCTGATCACCAATCCGGAGATCAGCAGCGCGCGTTCGGGATCGCGGAGACAGGGACGCCCGCCGAATCTTCCAGTCAACGCAGTTGCGTTCTCCACCAAGAGATCGAGCTGCTCCAGGTCCACAAAGCCCGGCGCATCCATACCATCGAAGTGCCCGCGTAAGCTTTCGGCCGACGTGCGCGCGGCGATCCGCGCCTCAAACACGCTCTCGCCATCGTGCGAGTTGCGTATGACGATCGAGCGTGTCTCATCGCACGGCAGCGGATAGTGATTCATCTCTCGCGCGACGCCCGTGGTCGTACCGCCGATTCCGAACAGCGCGATGGAAATCAGAAGCGGTCTGAACGTTTCACGCCAAAACCCAGGGCGCTTGAACGGTGTCGTCTTTCGCAGCGCGAAGAGCATGAACGCGAAACACCCGGTCAGCGCTACGACAACCGCCGTGAGATTGTGTGGGTGAATATCACGCGCTATCAACGACACCA
>JADFRO010000152.1 GCA_022561255.1 Planctomycetota bacterium
CGAACGCGGTCCTTGGATCAAGCCGCAAGCCGGGTCGCCACGACGTGCCGGTGTCAGCGCGTTTGGCTTTGGAGGCACGAATTTTCACGCGGTCGTAGAGGAATACCTCCCCAACGGCGACGTCTGCGGCGACACGCCGGTAAGTCGAACGCGCCCGGCTGAGTTGCTGCTGTGGAGAGCCGACTCGGGCACCAGCATCGCAAAGCTCGCCAAAGCTCTCGCTACGGCACTCGACGGCGGTGCATCCCCCGCGCTTGTAGATCTCGCAGCAGCCGTTTGCCGGGCACACGGCATGACGGACGGCGATCACGCGCTCGCGATCGTAGCGACGTCGTTGGACGACCTACGCTCGAAACTGGGCGCCGCTCTCAGCGCGTTGGAATCGGACGAGCCCGAACTTCGTGACCCGCGCGGCGTCTACTACTCGTCTGAGTCGCTCGCGGACGCAGGAAAACTCGCGTTCGTTTTTCCGGGCCAGGGATCACAGCGTGTCAACATGCTTCGCGATCTTGCCAACGGGTATCCAGGCGTTCGCGAGGTCTTTGAGGCTGCAGACCGCTCTCTGGGCGAGGCGCTGAACGCACCACTCAGCTCGCTCATATTTCCCCACCCGAAATTCGATGCGGAGTCGAAAGCGTCGGACGACGCAGCGCTGACGCAAACCAACGTAGCACAACCGGCGATGGGCGCGGCCGACCTGGCGATGTTCAAGATTCTCGGTGACCTTGGCGTTCGTGCCGACATGGCCTGCGGTCACAGTTACGGCGAATACGTCGCGCTTCATGCTGCGGGAGCTATTGACGCGGACGATCTTCTGCGAATCTCCGAGGCACGCGGGCGGCTGATCGCGGAGGCTGCGGCGTCCAACCCGGGAACGATGGCGGCGGTCGACGCCGATGGGGAAGTCGTCGCACAGGCGATCGATTCTCTTGAGGGCGTGAGCATCGCCAATCTGAACAGCCCGCAACAGACGGTCATCGCCGGAACGGAGTCAGGCGTGGATCAGGCCGTTGCGCTCCTGTCCCAGCGTGGCGTCAAGTCGCACAGAATCCGGGTCTCGTGCGCGTTTCATACGAAACTCGTCGCGGACGCTGCGGAGCCGTTTGCGCGTGCGCTGAGTGAAGCGAAAATTCAAACACCGCGCATTCCCGTCTACTCCAACACGACGGCGTTACCGCACGACAACGATCCTGGGGCGATCCGAAAACAGCTTGTCGAACATCTCGTTAATCCCGTTCGTTTCCGCGACGAAATCGTCGCGATGCACGACGCCGGAGCTCGAATCTTTGTCGAGGTGGGACCGGGTCGAACGCTTTGCGGTCTGATCGAACGCACACTTGCAGGCCGACCGTTCGTAACGATCAACATGGATCAACCTGGGCGGCACGGGCTGCTCCAACTGGTCCACGCGCTGGGACAGCTTGCCTGCGCCGGCGTTGGGATAGATCCTCGCCGCCTGTTCGACGGTCGGGTCGAGCGTACGCTTGATCTGGACCGACTGGTCGAGGAGACGAAGCCGGCCAAGCTGTCGCCGGTCACGTGGATGGTCAACGGTGCGCGTGCGGAGCCGATCTCGGCGCGACGGCAAGAAAAGTCTACGGAAAAAGCTACCGATCAAGCGCCCACCCCAACGGCGGCGCTAAGCGGGGATGCGACAAAGCTCACACCGTCGAGCCCGGCCGTAGCTGCCTCGCCAACGAGGGGAGCACGACACGCTCAGGTGGAGCGTGCGTCGACACCTAGCCAGCCAGTGGTTGCACCGGACGTGTCCCAGCCCAGCGCGTCGACGCTGGCGCACAGGCCGGTTGACGCATCGACGGCCGTGCGTACTGCAGCGAACCCCGACGTCGAGTCGGTCATGAGCGCTCACCAGTCACTAATGACGCGGTTTCTTGAAACACAAAAGAATGTGATGTTGCAGTACTTGCAGGGCAGCGGCACTGCCTCGCAGGCCGGCGTCCTGCCGCCAGCCGCGCCCGCCAGTGAGGACGCGGCGCCATCGCTTCCGGCGGCGCCCACGCACGAGGTGGAGCAACCGCAACAAACGGTCGCTCGCGAAGTTGAACCGCCCGTCGCGCCAGCATCGCAACCCCCTGCTGTCGCTGTCCCAAGCGAATCGACGCGCGACGCATCCGCCGACACACCCGCTGCAGACACGGGACTCACACGAGAAAAGCTTACGACGTATCTGGTCGGCGTAGTGAGCGAACGCACGGGGTATCCGCCGGAGATGTTGGACCTTGATCTGGACCTCGAAGCTGACCTGGGGATCGACTCGATCAAACGGATCGAGATTCTCGGATCGCTCCAGAGCGAGTCGATGCTGCCCAGTGACTCTGCGGACGCGGACATGGAAGTGCTGGCGAAACTCAAGACGCTCCGTGCAATCGTGGACTGGATTGTCGAGCAAAGCGAGTCTGCGGCGACGACGACGGCGGCTACATCCGTGCCAAGCGCCGTCGAAGCAGCGATACCCGAACGTGACTTGGGCAACGACACACGAACCGCCGATGCGGACCAGAAAATCCCACGCATGGTGCTCGAAACGGTCGAGCGGCCGATCCGACTTGAAGACACACAGACCTCGATCGACGGCGTTGTTGTCATCGTCGACGACGAAACCGGCGTCGGGGCATCATTAGCACAGTCGCTGATGGACCGCGGCGTTGCGGTTGAGGTCGTAACTTCGCAGGGAACGGGATCAAGCAACGGTAGGCGTCCGCGGATCGACGTCGCGGACCGGGCGGCGGTGGCCGACCTGATCGCCGACGTTCGATCCGAGCGCGGAAGCATCGGCGGGGTTGTCTACCTTCTTCCGCTTGTCGAACCGGCGTACATGCGATCGGACGATCCATCCTCTTGGTCCCAGCCGCTAACAACTGAGTTGCATGGCTTGTTCAATCTCGTTCAGGCGGCGGAGGAAGACCTGCGAAAGTCCAAGGGACGCGTGATCGTCGCGACGGCGTTGGGCGGTTGGCTGGGCAGCGGCGGCGGGGAATTCCCGAGCGGCGTTTGGCCGGGCCACGGCGGTGTTTGCGGGCTTACCAAGACGCTTGCACGCGAGTGGACCGACGTTACCTGTCGCGTTGTCGATTTTGGGTCCGACGCCTCTGTCAGCGAGAAAGCCAGCGCGATCGAGGCGGAGCTCTTCACAACCGACGATCTGGCGGAGGTCGGTTACCATCAAGGTCGGCGTACGATCTTGCGGCCCCTGGTGTCACAGCTCGATACCTCCACGACAGCGGGAACGATCGACGCGAGTTCGATTCTTCTGATTACAGGTGGAGCGCGGGGCATCACCGCGCAGGTCGCCATTGAATTGGCTCAACGCTTTTCGCCAACGCTACTTCTGGTTGGACGATCCGCACTCCCGCCGGATACGGAAGCAAGCGATACGTCCGGAGTCGCGGACCAGAAGGCTCTCAAGGCCATTCTTCGTTCGCGGATTGAACAGTCCGAGGAACGAGCAACGCCCGCGATGGTCGAGGCTGAGTACGGTAAGCTCTGCCGTGAACGTGAGGTGCGAGCGAACCTCGCCGAGATGCGGGCGGCTGGCTCCGCCGTGGAATACCACGCGGTGGACGTCGGCGATGCGACGGCGTTTGCGGCGCTGATCGACGCGATCTACGAAACGCACGGTCGCATTGACGGCGTGATTCATGGCGCAGGCGTCACTGAAGACAAACTGATCCGCGACAAGACACTGGAATCGTTTGAGCGGGTCGTACGCCCCAAAGTGGTCGGCGCGTTCACACTGGCGTCGCGTTTGCGAAGCGACTCGCTCCAGTTCGTTTATTTCTTCTCGTCGGTATCGGCTCGCTACGGCAACCGTGGCCAGGGAGACTATGCCGCCGCCAACGAAGTGCTCAACAAGACGGCACGGTGGCTGAACCAACGCTGGAAGGCACGCGTCGCGTCGCTTAACTGGGGCCCCTGGGAGTCGGGCGGGATGGTATCGGCCGAGCTTGCCAAACAGTTCGCCAAGGCGGGCATCGAAATGATTACGCGTCCGGCCGGCCGCAAGGCTTTTGTGAGCGAACTATTGTTCGGGCACAAGGCTGATGCCGAGGTCTTGTTCGGCGGGCCGATCGGGGTCGGCGAAGATGCCCCGGAATCACCGGGAATGCGCTTCCCACACGGACTTCCTTTGCTCAACGCTCGAGCGAAGAGCACGCTCCACGACGACGGTTCCATTGAGGTGATCCGTGTGCTCGACCCGAAGTCGGACCTTTACCTGCTGGATCATCAGCTCGACGGGAAGCCGGTGATGCCGATGGCCATGGGTCTTGAGCTTCTTGCGGAGATCGCCGCGAGTTCGTCGCCGGACTTGCAGCTTACAGCGATCCGCGATCTGCGCGTCCTTAGCGGCATCCAGATCGATCAAGGATCGCAAACGCTACGCATCACGGGTACGCCCAGTCGCCAAGCGGACGGAAGCATTCACCTACGGCTTCGCGTGGAGACGGGTGACGACAGACCGCGAGTTTGCTACACCGCGGTTGCGGAATTAACGGTCACCCGAAGAGCCGCGCCGCGGAGAGATCGGGTCGTCCTTACCGACTCCAAGCCGCTTTCCATGTCGGTGGATGAAGTTTACGAGAAGTGGCTGTTTCACGGACCGCTTTTTGCCGGCATCGTCGAGGTGGAGGCGATTGGTGAAGACGGCATCATCGCGACGCTTTCACCCTCTTCTCCGCAACGGTGCCTCGCGGAAGCGAACGGTTCGCAATGGTTGATCGACCCGGTCATGATCGACAGCGGTTTGCAGCTTTTGATCATCTGGTCGCGTACGCACTTGGATCAAACGCCCCTCCCGTCGCGTTTCGGATGTTATCACCACATCTGCACGGCTGCGCCCGGCGACCTCCGGTGCGAGATTCAGATTCACCCGGGCGCTCGGGGTCCGACGTTCCACTCCGATCTGATGTTCTACGACGCCAACGAGGCTTTGATCGGTTGGATTGAAGACATGGAAGCGACCTGTAGCAAGGCGCTGAACCGCCTCGGTGAGACTCCAGATCGTTCCAAGGAAGTCAAGCCGTGAGCGCGCGTTCTACACGACACGACGGCCCGCGGCGCAAGTCCACGGTCCACGGGGATGTGGCCATCATCGGAATGGCCTGCACCTACCCGGGTGCGCGCAACCTGGGCGAATTCTGGACCAACATCGTCAACGGCGTGGACTGCATAAAAGATGTGCCGCCACAACGCTGGGATACCAGCGTGTTCTACGAACCCAACGCGACGACGGACGACCGGATCTACTGCAAGCGCGGCGGCTACATCGGCAACTCATTCGTGTTCAACCCTCTGCAGTTCGGCACGATGCCGCGCGCGGTCGAAGGTGCGGAACCGGATCAGTTTCTCGTGCTTCGGACGGTCCACGAGGCGATGGAGGATGCCGGCTACATCGATCGTGACATCGACGGGGAAAACGCGACGTTCTTTCTAGGACGGGGCAACTATCTCGGAGCGGGGCTTGCGAATTTGCTGCAGCGCGGGCTCATGACTCAGCAGACACTCGACATCATCAAGTCGCTCCACCCCGAGTATAGCCGCGAGCAGCTCGATGAACTCAAGGCCGAACTGCGTTCAGGACTGTCGACGTTCTCCGCCGAAACGGCACCGGGTCTGATTCCCAACATCACAACCGGTCGTGTGGCGAATCGGTTCGATTTTATGGGTCCGACCTTCACACTCGACGCGGCGTGCGCCTCTTCGCTGATCGCCACGGAGCTCGCGGTCCTCGACTTGTTGACCCACCGCAGCGATTTGGCGCTGGCGGGCGGGGTCCACATTTTCACCGACGTGCCGTTTTTGATGGTATTCACCAAGCTGGGTGCTCTGTCTCGAACTGAAATGATCCGTCCGTTCGACAAGAACTGTGACGGCACAATGCCCGGTGAAGGTGTGGGCATCTTGGTGATGAAACGGCTCGCGGACGCTCAGCGTGATGATGATCGGATCTATGCGATCATCAAAGGTGTCGGAAGCAGCAGTGACGGCAAAGCCATGAGCGTAACGGCGCCGCGTGTTGAGGGTGAAGAATTGGCGGTTCGGCGCGCGTACGAAATGAGCGGTGTGTCGCCCGATACCATCACTCTCATCGAAGCTCACGGAACGGGAACACCGATTGGCGATCAGACGGAACTTGAAGCCATGCACCGCGTGTTCGGCGGACGCGGCGACGGAGAGCCGACGATCGCATTGGGTTCGATCAAGTCGATGATCGGACACGCGATGCCGGCTGCGGGCGCTGCGGCGCTGATTAAAACGGCGCTGGCGGTGTACCACCGCGTGCTGCCACCGACACTGAACTGTCAGTCTCCGCATGAACTGCTCAGCAATGGTTCCAGCCCTCTCTACCTCAATACCGAGACACGTCCGTGGATCGGCGGGGGCTCACATCCCGTTCGCGCGGGCGTTAGCGCTTTCGGTTTCGGCGGGGTCAACGCACACATAGTGCTGGAGGAGCCCGACCGAGCGGAGGCCGATCGGCAACCGACACTCCTGCGGGAGTTGGACTCGGAAGTGTGCATCCTGTCGGGGGATACGCGAGAGGCGCTGCTCAGCGAAACACAGCGGATTCGGGAATATGCCCAGCGAGCGGTCGGTGTGGCGCTGCGCGACATCGCCTACACGTTGAATCGATCGGCCGAAGGCTCAACCTTCCGGTTGGCCGTCGTTGCGACTTCGGTTGACGACCTTGCCGACAAACTCGTACAGGCGGCCGAGCGGTTGAGCGACGCCGGTTGCACGAAGATCAAAGACCGGCGTGGGATTTACTTCTTCGGACCGGCCTCACAATGCGAGGGGAAAATCGCGTTTCTATTCCCCGGCGAGGGCTCACAGTACGTCAACATGCTCGCGGGACTTTGTCCTCACTTCCCACAGGTTCGGGCGTGTTTCGACGATGCGGACCGTGCGGTTCAAAGCTCAGGGCGACGCCCGCCGAGTGCAGACATCTTCCCTCCGCCGTCGTTCGACGATGATGCGTTGGCGTCTGCCGAGAAAAGATTGTGG
>JADFRO010000153.1 GCA_022561255.1 Planctomycetota bacterium
GCCAAGCGCTTGGCGGGTTCTTCGCGGATCAGTTTCTGCACAACCGACACCTGATTCACGGCAGCGACGTTCTGTTCCGCTCCGATGATGCGTATGGCGTTGCTCGTCTGAAGCGTGGCGAGCGTTTGCTCCAACCCCAGACCGGTGACCGCAGCGGCCTGTTCGAGGACGGACAGCGCCGTACTGGTCGCCGCATAGACCCCCCCTATCACACCTCTGGCGAGCGCGCCGGGGTCGGCAATAACCGTGAGGCCAGCGCCGATAACCTTGGGAACTGCCTCCACCGCTGAGTAGGCGATCGTCTTCGTGGTTTCCTTGGTTTTGGCGAAGGCTCGCTCGGCAATATTTGCGACCAACATTGCGATTCGCAGCGATATCTCCTCGGCCAACTCTTCGTTCTTGATCCTAAGAATCGTGTCGTTGAGGTTGTAGAGGTTGTTGAGCGTGTCGATCTCACACTGGATCTGCTCCAGGTGCAACTGGTACGCCGTCAGCGCGATTTCATACTTGCCCTGCGCCTGTAGCAGCTCGGACCTGGCGAGCTGAATAGCTCCCGGTTCCGGTCGCGCGCTCCACGACTCGGGTTTGACCATCCCGAACTGGCGCTTGTCGACGTTGAAATCGACGACACGTTCACCGGTGATCCCCACGGGGGTCTCCAGCTCTGTGACCGCACCGGTTTCGGGGTTGATTGACGTTGCCTTAAACGTTGCGGTGAAGGTCGTCGTGTCGACCGGGATCGTCCGCCCAAAGAGTTGCGATGGGTCGACGTAGTCAAAGTGGAAGATGTCGGGACACTGTCCGCCGGGGCACTCGGCGGTTGTGTAGGTTGCGCCGGGGCCGATGTCCTCAGGATAGGGGACGCCGAAGATCTCGATTAGACGGTTGGTGAAATCAGTCTCGCGCTCGTCGGTGAGGGTCGCGAAGTTGGCGCTTTCGTCTTGCACCGCGCGCAGGCGGCGGGTGTTGTCGTTGGCGTAGTTGAATGCGCGGACGGCATTGGTCGAGGCCTCAAGCGCCCGCTGGAGAATCTGCTCGAAGTGCGTCTTGCCCGCGTCGATCTGGTTGGGATCAAGACCGAATGGGACGACCGTTGTTGCCAGGCCCAGCGGGTTCAGGCCTTCGCCCGCATTGTTGAGCGTGGTTTGGATCTCGGAGAAGGCGTTGGCGATCTCGCCGATCTCCGTTACGGTCGAACGATCGACCTTGCGGATCGTGTTTTGATGGTCCGGATCGTCGTCATCGTCATCGATGAGGGCGTTGGCCACCAACCAGTCGAAGTACGCCCCTTGACCGGCGCGGCGCGCCCAGTCGGCAACACCCCAGCGACGGTCGGGGAACTTCTCGGACGGGTCGGGGTAACCATCCTGCTTGGTCGGATCGGCGTCGTAAAGCTCGCGGAAGGTTAGCGACGTAATCGCCGCACCGGTCTTGGCCTTGGCAGCCGCTGCCTCTGCAAACTTCCGCTCGTATTGATAGGTCACTTCGAGTGGTTCCTGACCCGCGATCAGGACGAACTCCGTGGAATTCACCCACTCGAAAACGGGATGGCGGAGCAAACGGTAGTAGCGTTTCATCGCGGTCAGGTAGTGGCCCCACGCATCGCCGTGACCCTGCGGATACGAGTTCAGTGCGGTAATCTCATCGATCATCTGGTAGTTGTTCGCGTACGCGATGCGCCCGTCCGTTGTACCCGGCAGAAAGTTCCACAGCAGCCGGTTGTAGGGGGTCGCGATGACGAAACCGTCCGCGTCGAGAATCGTATTGGCTTGGTCGCTTCGACCTCGCAGCATGGCGAGCTCTTCTTCGAGCAAGCTCGCGGCCTGCCCTTCAAAGGAGAACGCAGCCGTCGGATCGGCCGGGTCTGTTCCGCCAAAGAAACCAATCATGGGGTCCGACGCGTCCGCAAACGCCTCATTTCCCAGGAGCATGTAGAGCTCTGCGATCTGATTGGTGATCAGCATGAGTGCCATGTTCGCGGGATCAAAGCTGATTCCCTGATCGATACTGAAGAGCCGAGCTCGACCGAGCACCGTTTCGTAGGCGGGAATCAGATCGAGATTCTGAATGTTCTCCGGCGTGCAGTTGAGTGCGACCGGGGCTTCAAAACGAATACCCGCCTGCTCGATCATACTTACATAGGTGGACGCGGCGACGGTGTGGAAGTCCTTGATTCGCTGGTCGAAGGGGTTGAGACCGCGCAGCACGCGTTTGATCCAGCCCTCGGCCAGCATCGGATCGCTCCAGCGACTCACTTTGGTGTTGGACGATGCGAGATGAACAGCCCACGGTAGCTGGTCGTCGGAATCGCCGCCTTCGGGCAGGCAGTCGACGCTCGCGGTGCATGGGCAGCCGGTGTATCCGCGATAACGAACGCGCCACCAGATGTCCGAGAGCGTAAACGGCGAGCTGCCTGCGATGATCACCTCACGCAAACCGGTCCCGTTTTCGTATCCCGCGGGCGGTGCGTAATCGTTCCAAGGGCCTAGATTGCTTTCGGACCATTGCCACGAATAGACCAGGTTTTCAGGTTCACCGCCGGCGTCGACGGTGTGTTGAAGAACCTGTTTTTCGTTAAAGGGGCAGGTGGGTACCAGGACGCGAATGCGGCCTGGGACAGGATCGCAACTTACGTTCCACACCTGGACCGTCGGACTACCTACGGGCGCGCACTCGTCCGCGTTTTGGAAGGCAATAACGACCCAACCGGGCGTAATGTTGGCGTGGGCCGCTGAGACGAATTTCTTCTCCGGATTCGCCAGCTCCGTCGTGAGCTGAACGCGAGAGAGATCGAACAGCTCGTTGATCTTATCAACATAGGTTGTGTCTTGACTGAGCACCAGCAGCTCACCGCGATCGCGGGGGCTCATAATCCCGCGGAACTTAAGCTCGTTTCCCTCTTCCTTGATTCGATCCGGGAAGGGCAGCGACCCCCCGATGGTCCCGGAGAACAGATGCGGCGGGAGATTGCGGAAGTCGACGTCGGGAGGTACGCAGGCGATGCACTCGACGCTAACCACATGTGTCGAATCGATCAGCTTGATCCCTGCGCTGTCGTGGAGGATCTCGAACGGTCCGCATTGGTTGGTTTGATCGACAACAGTTTCGCCGATTCGGACCGGACGCGGACAGGTCGGCTCGTCGGGCCAGAGACAGTCCGTTGATGGCCAACCCGGCCGGTAGATCAGCGGATAGGGTTCGTTGAAGTCACAGAACCCGCTGGGGCAGTCTGCACCGGAATCGCAGCGCACTCCGTCATTACCTCCGCCAACGCAAACATACGCGCGCCACGGTTGACACCCGAGGTCGCCGTCGAAAGGCCAGTTCTCGAACAACCGGATCGCGGCACCCGCCCCTCGACAGACAGCGGCAAAGTCCTCGGGGAGGACAATACAGTCGTCGTCGACCGTGCAGGACATTCCCACGCGACTTCCACCGACGCACCACTGCGACTCGAACGCGTCGTCGGCGAAACCCTCCGCCCCCCAGATTACGCCGGTCCGGTCCACAAAGACTCCGTCCCTCGTGCAGATTCCCCCCGGACATTGGCCACTCGATGAACAAAGCGTTCCATCATTCCCGCCGCCGATGCACACCTCGGTGACCTCGGTCAGCGGCTGCGGCGGGATTCCGTCGGTACAGGGGGCCGCTCCGAAGTTCACAGGGAAGAGGGGTTCTATCGGGAGGCCCGCAACCACCGGAATTCCGGGAAGCGAATCGCAAGCGCAGTCGTCGTCGCTGGTGCATGGCGCATTCGCATTGAGCGAACCGACGCAGATATCGACCGCGCAGTCGTCGGCACAGACGCCGTTGGGACAATCGGTGTTGTCCACGCAACCGCTGAGGTCGTTCTCCCCACCGAAGCAGCGTTTGACCCCGCATTCGTTGCCGGCGTTGTCGCAGGTTATAGTTGCCAAGCAGGTTTCGTCACCGAAGCAGCAGTCGTTGACGTCGGCGCAGGGCTGCCCCGCGAAGGTTCCGCCGCTACACGTGTTTTGCCTGCCATCGACGCAGACGCTGTTGAACAGATTACACTGGTTGAGGCTGACGCAGTCGTCGACGTCGAAGCAATCCTGACCCGTATCCGACGCACCAACACAAACGCCTGGAGAAAGGTCGATGGGAACGCAACGACAGGTGAAGTCGCCTTCGTCACAGCAGTCGGAGTCCTGCGTGCAGCTTTCCTCGGGGAACAGCGTTGGCTCGCCGCTGACCACGCGCTCGCAAATCATTTCAGACACAATGGGGAAATTGTTGCAGTCACATTCCAAGACGTCGCCACAAATGCGACCTGCCGAGGAGCCGCCGACGCAGCGCGTGATGTTGCAGGGACAGGCGGGGTCAACGCTGACACACTCACCGCCCTGGGTGCAATCGCCGTTGTTCAGGCAAACAGTTCCGGCGGGCTCGCCGCCGCCGACGCACTCGCGATCGAGGCTTGGGTCGCTGCAATTGCAGCCCGGGTTGGAGTAATCACAGCCGCAAGTCGGATCGATGGTGTCGCAGATGCAGGCGGGGTCGATCGCGCTACAGGCCGCTTCGAGGTCAACGCGCTCCTGACATTCACACACTGCGCCCGGTTCAAACAGGAACTGCGTGTAGTCGAACGTGGCGAGTCCAAGTTCGCCGACGACTAGATGAACACCCATCGCCCAGGGGGTCGGTGTACCCCCCACGCTTGCTACCAATGGCGGTGGTTCGTCGCGGTACTGCACGATCACGTAAGGGTGACCGGACGGTGACGTCCACGGGTCATCGTCGCGCGAGGCGTACGCTTTCAACACGCCGCCGGACGAAAGCAGGATCGCGTGCTCGTCGTTGGGGTTCCATCCAAGGACGCCGAGCTGCTCCTTCTCACCGTCGGCGAATAGACCGTGCGCGTAGAGCGTCGCACCTTCGGGATAGCTTCCCGTACCGGCGCGCGATGCAACGACCAGCTCAAACGGGTCGTCGCGAGGATCATTGGGGTCTTCGGCGGAGGGCCAAACGGGGTTATAGAGACCGACCTTGGTTGGCCAAAAGATGTCTGTCGCGTTGCGGCCTTCCTGGAACCACCACGCTTCCAGCGTTCCATGAAAGTCGCCGGAGTTGACCGGGAAGATCTGCCCGGTCTCTGTTCCGATAATGCAGATTCCAAGCGTTTCGTCGTAGATGCATGGCGCGAAAGGCTGTCCCGCATGGAGATAACCGTATGGCCAGTTGCGCGTTGCCAGGTCGTGACCGGGGTCTTCGAGCATTTTTCCGATGCGCCAGTCCTGCGCGCACTTACCGTCGGGACATTCCGATGGTTGGGTACATGGATTTCCCTGGTTACTCCCCCCGACACAGGTCGCATCGATAAACACGACCTCGTCGTCGCGGTTAAATGCGCGGATGACCTCAAAGGTGACCGACTCACGGAATGAGGGCGTTGAGGCGAGTAGGCTGCAGACTACGCCAGACTCGTCCACGCGCCGGTCCAACCGAAGCACGGCGCGTCCCGGGTTTTGCATAACGAACTCGTTTTCGGCCGTTACCTCCGCCAGTACCAGGGCGAACTCTTGGAACATCACTTCTGCGACGCAGTAGTCGGCGATGTCGTCGGAGATTGGCAGATCAACAAGCGGCGGATTGGGTTGACCGGCGGTGTCGATCACGAACGTCTGCGGATCGACGGGCCAGTCGGACTCATACCTGCGATGCGAGATGGGCCAGCAATGTCCCAGCGTCGACGTTTCGTTCCAGACGATTTCCAGCTTTAGAAATTCGGGCTCCGGTCGGATGGGCCAAATCTCAAGGGGTTTTTCAATCCGTTGGAACGCCGCCGGCGTCATTTCGAATTCTTGATTGTCCTTGAAGACGGCGCTGCAATCGGCGCCTTCGGGAATCTCAAACTGTTGACCGACAATCCCGGTGCGAATGTCGAGCGCCTCAACGTTGGCAATATGGACAACCTCAAGACCTTCGAGCGAGCCCAAAAAACCCGCAGCCCACAGAATAACGACGTACCCGTCGTCAACGACATCCGCGTGAAGCTCACCGACCCACTGCCCGGAACCACCCGACACGATCCGCAGATGCGCCAACGAGCCGTCTGAGGGGCTGGTCAGGCCGTCAGGACGCTTGCGAATGACGCTGTTCCACTTGACCGTCGGCGTCTTGGCGGACTCAATAATCAATCGATAGAGTTCCGCCCCCGCGGAAATCGTAATGTTCCTGAAAATGTTAACATTATCGACGCTATAGGGCAGCGGCGCACCCGGCGCCAACCGATCGACCTCAGAAGGAAGTCGGTCGGTCACAAAGTACTGCACGGCTGGTAACGCCAAGTCGACGCCTCCGCTGTCGCGCCATGTCACTTCGACCGGAACGAGATCGGGCGTTGGTGCCTTTTCCGTGACAAAGAGACGTCCGGAATCTGCATAAACATTGTCGTATCCGAAGGAGAGATGCGCGGGAACGACGGATGAATCGACGGGCGCGAACGGATCGCCGCACGTACTTGATGGGCAGTCGGCGTTGGTGAAACATTCAACGCCCCCTTGAGCTCCACCGACGCACACCTCCTGCGTAATACGATCGCCGGTTCCCGTGTAGTCGACACCCCCGCTACCCCCCATCGTGTAGTCGACGCAGTCGCATGGAATCGGCGCGCCGGGATCGCAGCCTTCCGCCGTCGTGTAGGTCGGCGGGAAGATAATCTCGCCGCCAATGTGGAGCACGCACGCTTCGCCGACGTCTCGCGCATTGCCGAAAATCGGATGGTCGTGCTGAATTCCTGACGCGAGTTGTCTGCACGTTCCGCCCGGACAAACATCGAACTCAAGACTTTCCGAACAGAGATCACCGTCGAGCGTTCCGCCGTGACAGATCGGAGGGTTGCAGAACGTGACGCAGTTGTCGCACACGTCGCCGACGCCGTCGCCATCGGTGTCAATCTGGTTGAGATCGCAAACGCCGTCACCAGTCGCTGGTGGCGTGTCGCAATCGGCGGCGACCGTGCAGCGGGTGCCAAGCTTATCCGCATC
>JADFRO010000154.1 GCA_022561255.1 Planctomycetota bacterium
GCTGGCTGATTTCCGCGCGGACGCGGCTTGGATAACGCTCGCAACGCTCTGGCTCGTCCTGGAGCACGGTCGCCGTCCGAAAATACGCCGATCCCCCACCGACCCAGTCACACCAGAATTGTAACGTCCGGTTAACACTGGGGAGCGGCAAAAGGGTGCGTTCGTATGCCACGAAGGGGGGGTGTATAATAGCGGCAGAGGGACGGATCTCTACGGCATGGGCCGCTGGTCCTTTCGGTGTGGCCCGTGTCGATGCGAGGCCGCGGCCGTTGTGAGAAGGACGCATGGTCAAAAAACAAAACATTGTAATCGTTGAGGACGAGGACGCGATCCGACGCGCCATCGTCGACGCGCTGCGCATCTCCGGGTACCACGCGGTCGAGGCCGCGGACGGCGTAACGGGATTGCGCGAGGCGCGTCGCGGCGGCGTCGACCTCGTACTGCTCGATCTACTTCTGCCACAAATGGACGGATTTGAGGTTCTCGAAGAACTTCGCGTAACACATCCCGCGCTACCTGTGATCATTTTAACCGCCCGAGGATCGGAAGACGACCGCGTACGTGGGCTTCGCGGCGGCGCCGACGATTACGTGGTGAAACCGTTTTCCGCGCGAGAATTGCTCGCCCGCGTCGAAGCGGTGCTCCGCCGAAGCCCGGAGCGCACCACACCCGTGGTTCGCATCACCGCCGGTGAGATGACGGTGGACTGTGCGCGGCGGGAGATCTTACGCCCCGGCGGTGAGCGCGTTCCCCTTTCGGAAATGGAGACCGACATCCTGCAGCGCCTGGCGGCGCACGCAGGACGCGCGGTCTCGCGCGAGGAGTTGCTCGCCTCGGTTTGGGGTCTGCGCGACGGCGGTGTCGAAACGCGCGCGATCGACATGCACATCACCCGACTTCGTCAGAAACTCAGTGGCGGCGAGGCTGAGCCCGCCGTCGAATGGATCGTCACGGTTCGCGGCAAAGGCTACATGCTAGGCCCCGACCTTGCCCTCGTCACCGACCCGCAGACCACAGAGGGTAAATCATGAAGGGGTCGCGGCGGAGCATGTTGGGGGCGGTCGTACTTTTCGTCCTGATCGCCGGTAGCGTCGTAGGCGGCGTCACCTGGGCTTCGGTTTCCAGCTATCAGCTCGCCAAGAAAACCGTCAGCGAAGAGCATCGAACACACGTGCTTCGCGCGCTGTCGCACATCGAGAGCCACATGACGTGGATTCTTAACTCTGAGACGGCCCGCCCGGCGACGGATTATGTCGATCGTTACACCGTTCAACCTGACTTCGTAATCACCGACGACGGACGCCACCTGGACCCCGACACCCTCACCGTCAAGCTGCCTTCGAGCATTGCGCGCTCCGGTCCCCCTCACGTATGGATGGATCTATATTTTCAGGTTCACCCGGACGGAACGCTAACCTCTCCCCAGATTGCTGAGCAGGGCGCCGCCTGGCCCGTCGAAAGCGTGCCCAACGCCGCCCCTTCCGAATGGCGCGCACGTCTCGCGTGGGGTTGGTTCGAGAGATTGTTTTCGCAGGTCGATCTTCGAGAACAGATGGCCAAAGCAGCTTGTTGTGTTCATAGCGAAGACGATCTCGACGCGGGGGGCGCGTCATTGGCAAGCCAATCGACGGCCGATCCGAAACAGAGCGCCGAGGAGCGCCGGGACGGGCGATCTTCAAGTCCCCGGCCTTCCAGCTTCGTCGACGTGCAAAGAGATTACGTCCCGACCGAGGAGTGCGTAAACGCCATAATCGTAGAGGGGAACATCCGCACGACGTCATCGCAGACCGGCGACGTACAGATATCAACCGGGCCGTTCGGAACGCCGTTTTGGATTGAGGGCGCCCCCGACGCGACGCGCAAACTCGCGTTCGTACGCGAATGTTGGCTCGACGCCGCACCGTTTTATCAGGGGTTCGTGGGCGACTGGGAACGGTTGAAACCCGAACTGCTCAACCAGATTCACTACCTGTTCCCAGAGGCGGACTTGGAGCCGATCGTTGAGGGAACACCGCTGAATGAGGCGGCGCGTGCGCTCAAGCCTCAGCAGCTCCCCGTAATCCTGCGCGTCCCGGACATTCCCGGCGGAACGGCGGCGGCGGCGTGGACGTCGGTCCGAAATCAGCTATTGATTTCCTGGGTCGCGGCGGCGGCTGTCCTGATTGTCGCGGGGTGGGGCGTTAGTAACCTGGTCGCACTCACCGAGCGGCGTATGCAGTTCGCCTACGCCGTTACTCACGAACTTCGTACACCGCTCACGACGTTTCGCCTCTACTCGGACATGCTTTCCGCCGGGCTGGTACCGGAACACGCGAAACAGGAATACCTGGACACCTTGAATCGAGAGTCGATTCGCCTGTCCAAGCTGGTCGAGGGCGTACTCGAGTACGCCCGCCTCGAGAATCACAAGGTCAATCTTCATCTGACCGACACCGACGGTATCTCACTGCTGCGCGAAGTCGGCGAGACGCTTGAAAGGCGGTGCGAAGAGAACGGCGTAGCGGCTCGCTTGGAGAACGGATTGGCCCCGTCGAAACGTCTTCGCACCGACGTTAACCTCGTCAACCAGATTGCCGGTGTCCTGGTCAACAACGCCTGCCGGCACGCGCGGGGTTCCAAAAACCCAACGGTGTTGGTTGCGCTGAACGAAGACAATGGGAAGATTCACCTGGAGGTCGTCGACTCCGGCAACGGTGTTGAACTGGCGGACTCACGGCGCATTTTTCGTCCGTTTCGTCGTGGCAGCGACGCCGACAAGGCAGCACGCGGGGGCGTCGGGCTCGGCCTCGCACTCGCGCGCAACTGGGCTGGGCTGCTCGGCGGCAAGCTGGAGCTCGTCGCGCGACACCATCCACAACTGCACGGCGCACACTTCCGCCTGACGATTCCGGTCAACCTTAAGACGTAGCGATCCACTCAAGAAATATGCGCCAGGCTTACCGCCTGTGATGCTGTGAACCGGCGATAGGTATGCGTAAGCAGCGCCGTGACGGCGCAGCAGAGTCGCTCGTTTGATTGACGTAGCCGACGTCCCGGCGTACGCTGCCCCCCCTTTGGCACGCGTGCGAACGCGGGATGTCACGACCTGATTCACGGACCGAAACCATGGCGCACGAACTTGCCCGGTGGATACACGCCCTGAAGGGAAAGCGAATTCTGCTGGTCGGCGACCTGATCCTCGACCGTTACGTCTACGGCGATGCGGAGCGGGTCAGCCCGGAGGCGCCCGTTCCCGTACTCCGCATCATCGAAACGCAAGAGGCCGTCGGCGGCAGCGCTAACGTGGCTGCGTGTCTTCGAGCACTGGGATGCGAGGTCGTCTGCTGCGGAATCGTCGGCGAAGATGCCCACGGTGCGACGCTGCGCACCCTTCTTGCGGAACTCCAAGTCGATACGAAGGCCGTGCTTACTGTTTCCGGTCGCCCGACGACGACCAAGACCCGCCTCGTAGGGCTCGCTCAGCATCGCCATCGTCAGCAACTCCTTCGCGTGGACGAGGAGGATACGCGTCCGCTCCCGGACACCGCAGCCAAGTCGCTGACCGACTTAGCGCGAGAACAGATACGCGGGTGCGACGTCGTTTGCATCGAGGATTACGACAAGGGTGCGATCAACGCGTCGATGGTGCAAGCCGTACTCGCTGAGGCAAAAAAGCACAACCGCCCCACGCTCGTCGACCCCGCTCGCCTTCGAGATTACGCGCGATACGCCGGCGCATCGATTGTGACACCGAATCGCGACGAGCTGTCCATCGCCCAGGGTCGCACGCTCGACACCATCGAGGACGTTGCCGCCGCAGCCAAGAGTTTGATCGACAGACACAATTTCAACGCAGCCGTCGTGACCCTCGATCGCGACGGCGCCGTCCTGGTTCAGCGAAACGAGGAGTGGCAACATCTACCTACCGTTCCACGAAGTGTGTACGACAACACGGGCGCTGGTGACGCCGTCCTTGCGATGCTGGCGGGTGCGATCGCCGGCGGAGCGGATCTAGCCGACGCCGTGAGGTTGGCCAACGTCGCCGGCGGGCTGGAGGTCGAAAAATTCGGCTGTGTGCCGATCTCCGCAGACGAAATTCTCGCCGATCTACGCCTGGAGGATCGCATTCACAACGGCAAGCTGTGTAGCCTCGATGAACTCGTCGCCGAACTTAAGCTTCGGCGCGATCGAGGCGAAACCGTGGCCATGACCAACGGCTGTTTCGACGTCCTCCACGCGGGGCACGTCGATTTTCTAAAACGAAGTCGCCGCGAGGCCTCTCTTCTTGTCGTCGCACTGAACAGCGACGCTTCGATCCGTCGTCAGAACAAAGGCGCCAATCGCCCCATCAACCGGTTTGAACATCGAGCGATCGTCGTCGGTGCGCTCGAGTGCGTGGACTACGTTGTGGGGTTTGAAGAATCAGACCCGAGTACATTGATCGAGCGGATCAAACCCGACGTCTTGATCAAGGGCGAAGACTGGGCCGCAAAGGGCGTGGTCGGTCGTGACCTGGTGGAAGCAGCCGGAGGCCGCGTTGTCCTGCTCCCGCTTGTCGAGGGATTGAGCACGACCACCATCCTCGAGCGAATCCGAAACGGAGCGTAACCGGCGATGTCCGACTCGATGAAAGATCAAATCGCCGAGCATCACCAAGCGGTCGAATCCGCTATTGGACAGGTCGAACTGCTCGCGCAAATGGCCGACCGTATCGTCGAATGTTTCTCATCGAGCGGAAAGCTCTACATTCTCGGTAACGGAGGCAGCGCAGCCGACGCACAACACATCGCCGCGGAGCTTGTCGGCCGGTTCAAACGAGATCGCCGAGCACTCCCGGCCGTTGCCTTGACGACGGATAGCTCGATCCTAACCGCAGTGGCCAACGATCTCGGTGCGGAAAACTGTTTTTCTCGTCAGGTTGAAGCGTTGGTCACGGAAAAGGACGTCGTCTGGGCGTTAAGCGTCTCCGGCCAATCGCCCAACGTGGTGCGTGCAGTAGCATCCGCTCGAAGAATCGGCGCGACGGTGATCGGATTCACCGGTCGCAGGGGGGACACACTGGCGGAATCGTGCGATCTTTGTTTTCGCGCGAACCACAGCGACAGTGATCGCGTGCAGGAAGTTCATCAGTTAGCCTACCACCTGATCTGCGATCGAATCGACCGGCATTTTGCCTCGACGTAACGCACCACGCGGGTCGGCGTTTCAATAGCCCGCTGCGTGCCCGTCCTTTCGCGACTCGGACGCGCCGATGTAAACGTCTCGCTTGGCGTCGTAGCGAATCGCCTGATATCCCCCGAAGCCGCCGGAGTCGAAGCTCACGACGTGGCCTCGCTGTCGGAGTCCGCGCTTCGCTTCCATCGATATTCCGGATTCCAGAGCCACGCGACCGCCGCGCGTCATGCGAGAACCCGTCGGCTCGGATGATCCCTGATGGTGGAAGCGGGCGGCGTCACCGGCCTCCTGCACGCCCATGCCGAAGTCAATCAGATTGCACAGAATTTGAACGTGACCTTGCGGCTGCATGTCGCCACCCATCACGCCGAAACTCATCCAAGGCTTGCCGTCTTTGGTTACAAAGGCGGGGATGATCGTGTGGAACGGGCGCTTGTGCGGTTCCAGGACGTTGGGGTGCTCCGGATCGAGCGAAAAAAGCTCGCCGCGATCCTGAAACGAAAACCCAAGACCGTCCGGCACCAGGCCCGATCCGAACCCGCGATAGTTGCTCTGAATCAGCGACACCATGTTGCGCTGCTCGTCAGCTACGGTCAGATAGACCGTATCGCCGTGCTCCAGCCTGGGATCGCCGGGATCAATCTCGCGAGCCGCGCGACGGGCGTTGATCAAAGATCTGCGCTGCTCGGCGTATTCCTTGGAAAGAAGCTGCGCCACCGGCACATCTGCGAAATCCATGTCCGCGTAGAACCGAGCCCGGTCCTCGTAGACGAGCTTCTTGGCCTCGATCAAGCGGTGCAGATAATCCGCTGAGTTGTGACCCATCGACGTGAGGTCGTACGCTTCGAGAATGTTGAGCATCTGCAGGGCGGCGATGCCCTGTCCGTTGGGAGGCAACTCCCACACGTCGTATCCGCGGTAGTTGGTCGAAACCGGCTCCACCCAGGTCGAGGTGTGATCGGCGAAGTCCTTGGCAGATAGAAGGCAACCCACACGGACGCTGAACGACACCATCGTCTCGGTTAGCTGCCCCCGGTAGAACGCGTCTGTCCCCTCACGTGCAATGATGTCCAACGTGCGCGCGAGATCGGGATTCTTGAAAATCTCGCCCTTTTTGGGAGACTTCCCGCCGGGTAGGAACGTCGCGGCGAAGTTGGGCTGATCACGCAATGCCCGACCACCGCCGTGCCAATAGTATGCGATCACCTCTGAAACCGGGAACCCTTCGTTGGCATAGCGAATCGCAGGGGCAAGGATCGCCGTCATCGGCAGGCGTCCGAACTTCTTGTGCAACTCGAACCACCCGTCCACGCAGCCGGGAACGGTGACCGGAAGCGGGCCGTGCGACGGAATGCTGGTAAGCCCTCTCTCCTTCAACACCTGCAGGCTCATTGCGTAAGGGCTTCGACCGCTGGCGTTAAGACCGTATAGCTTCTTGGTCTTCGCATCCCAGACGATGGCGAACAGATCGCCGCCGATTCCCGCTCCGGTCGGCTCCATAAGTCCAAGCGCTGCGTTTGCGGCGATCGCCGCGTCGACCGCGCTGCCCCCCTGTTTGAGAACGTCAATAGCCACCTGCGTCGCAAGCGGTTGACTCGTCGCAGCCATACCGTGTCGCGCGATCACTTCGGACCGCGTCGCGAACGGTAAACTGCTCAAGCGGTCGCCTCTGCCATGACCGTCCCCGGCTAATGTTGTTGATGATGTCGTAGCCATGAGTGTAAGTATTATCAAAAATGTTATTCGTCGCATGTTTAGCTCCCGCTGCAATGAGTGGAGATATTCTATGCTCATACTCTATCCATGTAAAAACCCAGTATATTCCGTTTGTGTGT
>JADFRO010000155.1 GCA_022561255.1 Planctomycetota bacterium
ACCGGCGGCCTTCGTCTTTGTTGGCTTGGCGCTACACTTATTCGGCGTCAAAATGGGGCCTTTCCTGGTGTTGTTGTTTATACCCCTGGCTGCCATCAGTGCTGTTGGCGGATCGCGGTTGAAGCGAAAGGTTAGGCGATCTCTCCGGCGGCAACTCGCCGAATGCGGAGTGCCGTGCTGCATCGCTTGTGGCTACAACCTCACCGGCAACGTCTCCGGCGTCTGCCCGGAGTGCGGGACGAAGATCGAGCAGTGATGATCCAGTAGTTCATTTTTCCGAGCCGCGACCGTGAGGGAGCGAAATCCGAACCCCGGTATTTTCGACCGTCCGCTCCCTCACCTTCGCTGCTCTGTTTAGCCCAATCGGGCGAAGGGCGGGGCGAACGATGAGTTTCCCGCTAGGCTCGACTAACGATCTGATGACGATACGCAGCGATGATGTCGCCGCGGCTTAGCGTTCCAACCACCTCGCGCTCATCCGTTTCATTCACGACAATCAGCGCGGCTGTGTCGCCCTGCTGAAGCTTGTTGAGTGCGGCTAGAAGAGAGTCGCCGCCGGTGACCGTAGCCGCAGGACGAGCGACGTCGCGAGCGATGATTAAATCGCTGATGCCGGTCTCCGTAACAATGCCACGGATGTCGTTCGCGTCGATCACACCGGTGAGATGACTTTGTTCATCGACAATCGGGAAGCAATCCTGCGACGAGGCCGTGTAGCGTTTGAGCAACTCGGGGAAGTTCAGGTCACCGCTCACGACGATAAGACCAGAATCCATCGACTGTCGAAGCGCTTGTCCGACCGTCATACGCTTGAGAACCGCACCGGCCATACTGCCGATCTTACTCGGAGCGTCCAAACGCGACGGAAGCTGTTCACGATACAAGTGGGAACCACGACACAGCATGTACGCCATGATGCACACCATCATCGACGGAATCAGCAAGTTGTAGTTCCCGGTCATTTCATTGACCATAATGATCGTGGAGACCGGGGTATTCGCAGCCCCCGCGAAGAAACCCGCCATCCCCACCAGCGCAAACGCCCCCGGCTCCACGTTCAACCCCGGGAAAAGATCGGCGCAGACCATCCCGACGGCACCACCGAACGCTCCGCCGATAATGACCGCAGGGCCAAAAACGCCGCCGCTGCCGCCACTGCCTATCGTTAGTGATGTCGTCACGATTTTCGCCAGACCGATGGTCACAAGCAGCAGAGCCGGAACTGTAAGGAAGCCGATACCGTTGGGAAACAGGCTCGCCAATCCCTCCGCGGAAGGCAACGCCATCAGTTTGTCGTCAAAACACATCTGCACCACGCTGTAACCCGCTCCCAGCGCCTCGGGGAGAAAAAACCCGATCACGCCCACGAACAATCCGCCGATCGCCGGCTTAACGTGATTGGGAACACTCGTGAGCCGTTCAAAGAAAAAACCGCGAACACCGTAAAACGTTCGTACGAAGAGCATCGCCCCCAGCGCCGAAACCACAGCCAATGCAACGTAAGGGAGCAGCAGCGCAACATCGTTGAAAACGTAGTCCGGCGTCTTAAACAAAGGATGAAAACCGAAAATTGCTCCGAACACGCTGTACGCCACGATCGATGACAAGAACGAAGGAACCAGGACTTCATGCTCAAAATCAGGATCACGGTAGAGGATCTCGGCCGCAACCAACGCCCCGGCGAGCGGCGCATGAAAAATCGCACCGATACCCGCAGCCATACCCGAAGCCATGAGCACGCGACGTTCGTACGGCGGAACCTTAAGCCAGCGCCCCAACATCGAACCGAAACCGGCACCGATCTGGGCGATCGGACCTTCTCGACCGCCCGAACCGCCCGAGCCTATCGTGATCATGGCCGTCAACGCCTTGACAAACGGCGCACGCGTTCGGATGGCCCCGTCCTTGAAGTGATACGCCTGGATCGCCGCGTCCGTTCCGTGACCTTCCGTCTCCGGCGCGAGCGTGAAGATCAGCACCCCGCTCAACAACCCCCCTGCCGCGGGGAGCACCAACAGCATCCAGCGAACGATCGACGTTCCCGAAGTCCACGTCCCGAGGTCATCAAGAAACGCCGGCGGCTTCTCAAAACCCGGACCGCCGGGGTGGTAGTTCGCCAGGTACCCCATGCAAAAGCTGGTGCCCGTTTCGAGCATGACCAGAAAGCCCGCCGCACCCAAACCGGCGACGAGCCCGATGACCATGCACATGCCGACGAGGCGCGCCAGTGAACGCTGCCCGCCTTCCTCGGAGGCTGTACCAATTTCGTCCGTGGGCATATCGTGATCCTTCCCGGAGGGTATCCAACCCGCAAGATTAAATCCAGCGGCGTAGGTTTCGTGGAGATTGGACCCTGCAGAACGAGGTGAGTCTAGGACTCGTAGCGACCGAACGCATCATACAGCTCGTCCGCCGTTGCCGCCGCAAACACCGCATCGCGACAATCCGGTTTCAGCCAGAAGCGGCTGATTCCGGCTAGCGCTTGGATGTGCGGACCGGCCTTGTCGAGGGGACTGGCTAGCAAAACGATTAGGCTGCACGCAGGATGGTCAGCGGTCGGACCAAAATCGATCGGTGTAGCCGGCTTGCCAATGGCCATCACGAGCTGCGTCACACCGGAGGACTTTCCGTGAGGAACCGCCAACCCATGCGCGATCGCCGTCGAGCGAATGTCCTCTCGTGCCAGAACGGCTGACAGTACGTTGTCCCGCTGCGCCAGCCTTCCACTCGCGTCGAGAAGATCGACCAGTTCCGTGATCGCGCCAACCTTATCCGTCGCCTCAAGGGAGACGCATACGCAATCCTTCGTGAGAATCTCTGAGATCTTCATGGACGTCCATCTACCCAAGGTTCAAAGCGGGGCAGTGTAACACACTGTCGCCCCGGCGGACAACAGTTCTAGAGGATATCTGCGGCGGCCACGACGGACGTTAGCCCGGTGCGCCCGTTTCTGATCGCGGCTCGACCGCCGCCGTCGGGCAGCACACTCCCACCAGATAGGTCCAGGTCGTCCCGACCACAACCCACCACGGCCAAGCGAGATAAACGACCCCCGACCGCTCCTGAGCGTACTTAATCCCGATCAGGACGCCCACCGACGAAAGCATCGCAAAGACGTTTAGACGGTCTCCGCCCCGCCCGGTCGTCGTTACGCCCAGGACGAATACACCCAACATCCCGCCGAAAATCAGCCCGACCCACCCAAACGCGTCTTCCAACAACTGTTTCGAATCGGCGAACGCGAGGGCTACCCACGCGAGCAAAACGCCGAAGACAATCGTACAAGCCCGAGCGACTCGCAGCTCACGTCGATCATCCGATCCGCCGCCGGGTCCAGCGGTCATGGGGTCGTCCGCTCCAGAATCACCCGAGCTGCGGGCTTTAGCACGCGCGGAGCGCCGCCGAAGTAACACCACAATCGGCCGGTAGAAATCCGTCACCGCGCTCGACGATAACGCGCCCAGCGCCGAATCCAGGCTCGACATCGCAGCCGCAAAAATCCCCGCGACCAGCAGCCCCTTCAGCCCATACCCCACCGGAAGCGCTGTTGCGATGAAATGCGCGAAGATGCGGTCCTGCTGACCGCTCTCGCCAACGGGCGTACCGCCGCCCGCGCCGACGGCGTAATACTGATGCACGAGTGAACCAACCAAGAGAAACACACACACCACCGGCAGTCCAAGGAAGGCGTTAAAGATGAGCGACCGCTGCCCCCGACGAAGGTCCGGGCAGGTCAACATGCGTTGCGTCATGTCCTGATCCGCGCCGAGCGCAGCCATTGTCTGAACGGTCGACGAAATCATCAGCACCCAAAACAGCTTGACGTTGTTGGCACCACCCTCCCAATGAAAAACCTGCAGCTTGCCCGACGCGCTGAGCGTCGAAAGGTTGTCGATCCACGCTCCCGGAATCGCCCGCAACAGGAACACGACCACCGCGACGGCCGCACCGGCGAAGACGAGCGCCTGAAACGCGTCGGTCCAGATGATCGCTTTGATCCCGCCGAACGTCGTGTACGTTACGGCGATCGCGGCTGCTCCAACGACCACCCACGCCAAGGGCCAATCGAACACGATCGCCAGCGCAAGCGACGCCGCTAAAAGCCTGATCCCGCTGCCGATGATCCGCGACGCGAAAAACATCAGCGCCGCAACCGTCCGCGTCCAGGGTCCGAAGCGTTGGCCTAGGTATTCGTAAACGGTCGTCACCGACCCGCCGTAGAACGCCGGCAGCAACATGTAAACAATCAGCAGCCGCCCTACGAACGACCCGACGTACATCTGCAAGTACCACCAGTTGCCCTCGTACGAACGACCGGGAACGATCAGGAAAGTGAGCGCGCTCACTTCCGTGGCGATGATCGACAGGCCGACAACCAGCCAGTGCTGTCGCCGCCCCCCGAGGAAAAAATCGGTCGTATTCCGCTCGCCTCGACCGAACCAGAGTCCAATCGTGACGGTTCCCACGAAGTAAGCGACCAGCACCGCGATGTCGGCAGTGCCCAGAGACATCTAGCGGACCTCCGGATCGTGCGACCGAGCAAGACCTACGGACTCTTGCAGCGCGGTGAGAATGTCGCTGAGACCTGACGGTTTGTTCCGCTCGTTCCAGCATTGCGCATAGGCGTCCATTGCGGCGCGCGCGCTCGGCGCATCGGCGGAGACCGTGTGTCCGCGCGGGCTAAAGCCCGCGGCTCGGGGTCGGGGTGAATGCGCCGCGGCTCGGGGTTGAGATACGCTCGCCGCAGATTGAGTTCCAGCGGAATGCGCCAGCAAAACTCTCTCGGCGAACAGCTCCGAGAACAGGCACGCGACCGCAAGCTCAGAGAAATCCTGCGCGATGGCGCCGTCGCATGGCGACATACTTCCAAGTAGCGCTCCGCAGTCGCGCGCATCCCCTGCAAGCTCCTCGGCCGCCTCAATCGTCGGCAACGTCGCATCTTCGAGCATCTCACCGAGCGGCGTACCCATCAACCGCCACGTCTCGCACGAATCCGCGACGCGCGACACGCGACGAAGCTGATCGACAACGGATGCATCTTCGAGTCCCCACACGGTACTTGCGAACCGTTCGTCAAACGCTGAACCGATCGGATGTTGCGCATCCCATCCGCAAGCCGCCCCGAGTGCGATGCCATGCCAAGAGCACGCGAGCTGGTTGAAATGACCGTGATCGCCCCAATCCGTGTTGAGCAGACCTACCGCCCCGTACCGAGAACCCGCATCCGCGAAGGTTGAGATGTTTCGCTCCGCAAGACCCATCGCGTTGATGATCCGCTTCCAACCGGACGTGCCGGGGCAGACGAAGGTATCAAACCCGGCATCGACGAATCGGCGCGTCGCCTCGTAATCGGCATCGTCGTCGTAGCCCCAATGCAGAACCGTCAGGTCACCGGGCAAGCGGCTAAGCAGGTCGGTGTGGTTGCGAATCACGTCGCTCCAAACCTGACATCGCCTCCCATCGCTCGCGCACACGTCGCAAACGAAACGCAGGTAGTCAACGTAGGCCGTACCCATACCTTCCACATCGAAGCGCCCACCGCCTCTTCCCTTGCCCAAATCCCACGGCTCGTCGCCGCAAATGTTTACAACGGGGCTGGTGAACGCGGCCAGCACATCATTCCAAACGTTCCGGATAAGCGTCCGCGACTCCGGCTGCGACACGTCGAGCGTGAGCCCGCGTGCGCGCTGCGGCCAATTCATCCGCTCCCAAGGCTGCGCCGACTCGATCTCGGCAAGGTGGCGATACTTTGGCATCGACAGGATGCGCCCCATGTGACCCGGCGAGGCAATCGCGGGAACCAGATCGATAAACCGCTCTCGACAATACCGATCAAGCTCGCGCACCTCGTCCGGCGTCAGGCCGTCGTCGGCGCGGCAAATACTCGGATCAAACGAGAAAACAAATGCATGCTCGATGTATAGCTGAAGCTGGTTGATCTTCAGAAGCGAGAGGCGATCCACGAGCATCTTCAACGTGGCAAGAGTCGGCACTTTTCCGCGGGTCACGTCATGCAGCAATCCCCGCGTCGCAAAGGTCGGCCAATCCTCGACCACGCCGCACGAGACCTGCCCCGCAGCCTGCGACGTCAATTGCGAGAGCGTCTGCAACCCGTGAAAACACGCAGCCGCGGAAGCGCCGATCAGCTCAATACGCCCCGGCTGAATCGTCAGACGGTACCCACCCGGCCGCTGCGCGACAGCATCGTCAACGACTACACGGATCGCCGCCTCGCTTCGTGACGAAAACGGAGGCACCGACACGATTCCGTCGAGCCATCGCCGCACCGCCCGCTCAACCCGCGAGTCGTCGACCCCAACGTCGACCACGACCTGCGGACCCACACAGCAGATACCCTCGGCCGCCAGCGCCTTCCTGGGCTTGGGTAACAATCGAGCAAACAGATTGCGAGCATCTTTCACGGCCATGGGTTAGCACTGATGATACCGCCGACACCGCGTACTGGTCCATCACGCCGGTGCGACGCCCGCACTCCGCACATCATTTTCCGCAAGTCAACCACCACGACGAACCGATGGAACGTACGGGCGAACGGGTGGCCTAACTCGATTGTTTTGCCTATAATCACCGGAGGCGGTACGCGATCGGTGGGCCACTCAGCAGGCTGACGGAACCTGGAAGGAACGATGAAGGAACGCGCTCAAACAAAAAAGTCGAGGCTGGAGACCGTGGAACCTCTCGGCAAACGTGTCCTTATCCGCAAGGATGAAGACAAAAAGGTCACCAAGGGCGGCATTGAGCTGCCCGACTCGATCGAGATTCCAACGATCACCGGCCGCGTCGTCTCCGTCTCCGCTCAGGTCGAACACGACGAGGACTTCCCCATCCGCCAGTACGACCGCGTCCTGTTCAACCCCAAAAACGCCATCCCCGTCGAGTTCGATGCAGACAACTACCTCTACGTCGTCCCCATCGCTGACGTCGTCGCCGTCTTCCGCAAAGCAA
>JADFRO010000156.1 GCA_022561255.1 Planctomycetota bacterium
CAGAGCTCCGAGCAGGATGAATCCCCCTCGTCGCAGAACATCCCCGACGCGCACTCCGGAGCGCCGGTCTGACACAGTTGTGATTCAGTGTCGCACGTCTCAGCACCATTACAGAAAACGGTGTCATCGCAGTCGTCGTCGCCTTCGCACGGCGTTGCGCAGGTGTCGGTGTCCTCGTTACAGACCTCGTCTTCGCCGCACGCGTCCATCCCGTCTCGACACTCACCGTCGACGCACAGTTCCGCACCGTTGCAGAAGAGGCCGTCGTCGCACCCCGTCTCGCAGACCTCCGAGCCGGTACGACGGATGTCGACTTTCGTAATCGTCACTATGGCTTGGTCAATCATGTCGTACGGAAACGGCTTATCCGTGATGAGTACACGGAGCGACCCGGTCCCCTTTGCGTTGTACAAGCCGCCGGGCGCGACGTCGCACTGGACTGCGGTCAGACACAGGCCCGCAGTCGCACAGGAAAGTAGCATACTCCTAAGCGTTCGTATCATATCGGTCGTGCTCCTTTGCTCGGGCGGCCCTCTTTGTGGCACCCCTCCTGCCCCGCGTCGACACGGGAGACGCATCCCGGTAACGCGAAGCCATCCCAACTGGCTAGAATACGATACCACGGGCGAGTTGGCGACGCCGGGTCCGAAGACTCGGTCGATGTGCTCTTGGGGAACGGCAGCGGGAGTACGAACCGCGCGTCGGCAAGCATCACAAGTTTACCGGACGTGCCGCGGCGCGATTGAGCGACTTACGCTTCGACACACATCGTTCGATGGGTGGGGCCCAGCAGAGCCGCGACCGTGAGGGAGCGGACAATTGGAAATCCCCGGGGAGCTTCGCTCTCCGCAGGAGCGGCTCGGAAAACGGAAACGGGAAACGTCCTAAACTTTCGCGTTGTCTGCTCTACCGGGAAATGTGCGCGTGCGCCGGCTGGCGATCCAGGCCGTAGCGCTTCATCTTCTTGTAGAGCGTCGTCCGGTTGATGTCGAGTTGCTCGGCTGTTGCCTGACGGCTCCATCCGTTCGCACGAAGCGCAGCCTCAAGAATTCGCTTTTCCGGTTCAGCCAGCGCTTCCTTCAAAGACATCGCCTGATAACGCTCACTCGGCGGCGACACGGCTGCTTGTGTAACGAGCTTTTCGGGAAGGTGCTCAACGCCGATGCGGTGACCCTTGCACAAAACCACGGCACGCTCGACGACGTTTTCCAACTCCCTCACGTTACCCGGCCAGCCGTATCGCTGAAGGACTTGAACGGCTTCCTCGTCGAAATCGAGCACCTGCCGCTTCATCTCTCCACAAAAGTGGTTCAGGAAATGTTTGGCGAGCAGTGGAACGTCACCGATCCGCTCAGCGAGGCTGGGCATCTCGATCGTTAAAACGTTGATGCGGTAGAAAAGGTCTTCGCGGAAATGGCCCGCCTTGGTGTGAGCTTCCAGATCGACGTTGGCCGCGAGGATCACACGGACGTCGACCGTCTCGGTCTTGTTGCTGCCGACCGGCTCGAACTGCTGAGACTGAAGCACCCTCAACAGCTTAACCTGGAGTGCGGGCGTTGCCGCGGAAATCTCGTCCAGAAAGATCGTCCCACCGTGTGCCGCCTTGAACTTGCCTATCTTGTTTGCGACGGCTCCCGTAAACGCACCACGAACGTGGCCAAACAACTCGCTCTCCAGCAGCGTCTCCGGGAGCGCACCGCAACTCACTTCGATAAAGGGCTTGTTGCGACGCTCACTCTGCTGGTGGATGACCTTGGCGACCATCGACTTTCCCGTTCCCGATTTTCCCTGGAGCAGCACGGTCACCTTCGACGCGGCGACCGACTCGACAAGGTCGAACACCTTGAGCATTCGATAGTCGTGGCCGACGACGTTTCCCAACCCGTAGCGCAGGTTGAGCGTTTCTTTAAGAACGCGGTTCTCCCGAAGAATCGCCTGCTGAGCGATGGCACGTTCGATGCACACCTTGAGCTCGTCGTCGTCGATCGGTTTGGTGAGGTAGTCGTAGGCCCCCATCTTAATCGCTTCGACGGCACTTTCTATGGTTCCGTAGCCGGTCATCATGACGACGACGGTGTCGGGACTGCGGCGGCGCATGACGTGGAGCAATTCGAACCCGTTGCCGCCGGGCATGTTGACGTCGCTGATGATCAGGTCGACCGGCTGACGGTCGGCGGCCTGAATCGCTTCGGTAAACGACGCCACGGCTTCGACGTCATACCCCTCCAGCCGGAGAAACTCGCACAGCGAGTCGAGGATGATCCGGTCGTCGTCGACGATCAGTATTCTTGCTGTCGATTCCTGGTTCTTGGTCATGGGTCGGTCTCTTACACGGCGCCGCCGGTGGACGTCTTCACCTTTCCCTCGCAACTGGCCACGGGAATCCGAACGGTAAAGACGGCTCCGCCGTCATCTGCGCGACGCACGGTGATCGTTCCGTTCATGTCTTCGATGAAATCCTTGCAGATCGCCAGCCCCAAACCCGTGCCCTTACCGGGTTCCTTCGTCGTGAAGAACGGTTCGAAAACGCTTTCGAGCTGCTTGGGGAGTCCCGAGCCGGTGTCGGCCACGCGAATCACTACGTCCTGTTGAACCAAACCGCAGGTGATCGTCAATCGGCCACCGTCGGGCATGGCGTCGATGGCGTTGTGGAACAGGTTACAGCAAACCTGATGCAAACGACTACCGCGCACGGACGGCATGTCCTTGCTTTGGTAGTCCGCCGTGACGACGACCCGGCTGCTGTCGACCTGATCCATCGTTGCTCGGATGGCTTGCTCGACGACGTCGTTGATGTTTACGGCATCGAGATCCCCAACGGTCGTTCGAGAGAACTCCAGCAAATCCGTGATGATGTCGACCATACGCAAAAGTCCGGTGCGCGACTCGAAGAGATAGGACTTGAGCTTTGACTCGGACGCGTCGTCGGCGACGCGAAGGGCCAGGTTGATGTAACGCAGAATGCCGTCGAGCGGGTTGGTCAACTCGTGGGCGACTCTGGCGGAAAGCTTTCCGAGCGACGTGAGCCGGCGGGCGACCTCATGCTGCTCATCGAGCGCCGGCGATGCCGCGTTCTCGAACATCACGATCACAACGCCGGCGTCGCCCGGAGCGCTCAGCGGTGAGCATTCAACGGTTACGACGGTGGGTACGCTGTGCCCTTCACGGTGGATCGCACAGCCGAAGCGTCGCGTCCGCCCGCCTTCGATCACGCGGACAAGCTCTGCCGACCAGCCGTCGAACGATCCCAAGAACCTGGCGTGGGCAAAGGCGGTATCCAGTCGGTCGCCATCGGCCAGCAAATCGCGTGCCCGAGCGTTGCGGTAACGAATCGATCCATCGCGCGCGGCGACGACGAACGGGGCGGCCAGACTTTCCACAGCCGTGCGTAGATTCAGCGGCGCCGTCGCCGTGCGTTCGCCGGTAGATGGGTTGGAGCTTGGGTTTGGCGTCATGACAACGTATCACTATGCCTGGGATCGCTTCGCCTGGTTATCGCTACGCCGGGGCACGAACGGGCGAGCCCTAATCATCGGTGCGTCGGCGCGGAGCAACGTGGCACGTTGCCCTGATGCATCATCGGCAATAGGGCAAAGGTTTTTCAACAGCCGTTGCACAGCGTCCACGTGACCGCGTTGACGCTCGCCGACACGTTGCCTAGTGGACGAAAACGATGTTGTTTATAGGGCTGCGCGAAATGTATAGGACGTTGACGACCCGTATACGGCTACGGCAGAAGAAGCGACGCACCGGCCATCGCTTCGGGTTGGGGTAGATCGAGCAGGGCCAGAAGCGTCGGGGCGATGTCGGCGAGGCGCCCGTCGCCGCGCAGAGATCGACTGCGGAAACGATCGTCGACGACGATCAACTCGACGTCGTAGTTTGTGTGGGCCGTGTGCGGACCGTTCGTCGCCGGATCGACCATCTGCTCGCAATTGCCGTGATCCGCGGTAACGATCGAACCGCCGCCCCGCTGACAAACCGCGTCCACGAGACGTCCGACGCATTCGTCGACGACCTCGACGGCGGTCACAGCCGCTTCGAGGTTGCCAGTGTGGCCGACCATATCACCGTTCGCATAGTTGACGACGATCAGATCGTCACGATCGCCGGCGATTCGCTCCAGAACAGCTTGGGTCACTTCGTGCGCGGACATCTCCGGCTTTTGATCGTACGTTGTAACGTCGCGTGGTGAAGGTACGAGCACGCGCTGTTCGCCGACGAAGGGTTCCTCTCGGTAGTCATTGAAAAAGAACGTGACATGGGCGAACTTTTCGGTTTCGGCGCAGCGGAACTGCGACAGGCCTCGGTCGGCGATGCACGCTCCGAGAATGTCTTGCATCTTCGGCGGCTTCTCGAACGCCACGCGAACGGGCAACCCGCGTTCATAGGCCGTCATGGTCACGAAACAAAGATCTAGCTTCGCTGTTCGAGCAAACCCCAGCGGAGCCGAATCCGCACCCGCGTGAAACGGGAAGTCGTCGTAGACAAACGCTTTGGTAAGCTGTCGCGGTCTGTCGCCGCGATAGTTAAAGAAGATAACGCTATCACCACCGCGAATCGTCACGGGCGCCTCGTTGGCAGCGGCGATCACGCTCGGCGTGACAAACTCATCACCACGGCGCTGCGCATCGGCTGGATGATCGTAGTAGTCTCGAATCGCATCGGCTGCGGATGAGTACCGTCGCACTTTCCCCTCTACTAGCATGCGGTAGGCCTGCTCAATTCGATCCCACCGGTTGTCGCGATCCATCGCGTAATAGCGCCCGCAAACACTAACGATGGGGTTGATGCCCAGCTCCCTACATTTTTGTTCCACGCGCAAGACGTGGTCGATACCGCTTGTCGGAGGCGTGTCCCGTCCGTCGGTAAAAGCGTGGACGAAGACACGATCACCCGGAACCTTGAGCTGGCGACTCATTTCGAGCAATGCATCGAGATGCGCAGGATCGCTATGCACACGACCATCGCTCACCAAGCCAAGAATATGAACGTTTCCGCCGGTCTGCTTAGCGCGCCCGAACGCTTCGGTCAGCCCGGGATTGGTGAAGAACGTTCCATCGTGAATGTGTCCGGTGATGCGCATCAGTTCCTGCTCAACGACCCGGCCGGCGCCGATGTTTTGATGACCCACTTCGCTGTTTCCGGAAACGCCGTCGGGCAGGCCCACGTCTTGGCCACAGGTTCGAATGAGCGCGTGCGGATACTGGGCCATCAACCGGTCGTCGACCGGTGTTCGCGCCAGATGGACGGCGTTCGCCTTATTCCACTGGGCGTGGGGATTGCTGCCCCACCCGTCGCGGATGACCAGGACCACCGGGCGATGCTCAGGACGGGTCAAGGAAGCGTCTCCAACGAATGCGGCGCTCGCAAGGGAGCAAGAATGTTGCCGGCGACATTCGCAACGGCCATGCTACTTGATTTGGTCGGCGTAAGCTGCAAGCTCGTCTTCAAAGGTTCTCATCTGAATCCCAAACGTCTTCTCCGCGATCGTATGGTCGCAGACGCTGTCCTCCTGCGACATCTGAACCTGCCCCACGTCGAAGCGGAACAGGCTCATCGGAGGCGCGACGGTCTCGATGATCCCCATGATCGGTCCGCCGACGATCGCGTTGAATTTCGCGAGGGCAACGGGCAGGGAAACCATCGGCTTAAACGACTTCGAACCCGGCATCAGCGCCCGACAGGTGTTGTAGAAGCTTCGCCAGGAGTAGGTCTGCGGACCGCCCAGCGGATAGGTCTCGCCGATGGTCTCATTTTTCGTCAGCGATTCGACCAGACAGTGGGCAACGTCCTTCACGCTGACGGGTTGAATCTTCGCATCACCCTGGCCAAAATAGGGGATAATCGGCGGGAAAAAGCTGCACATGAACCGCTTCATCAACCGTATGAACTCCCCGTCGGGGCCGTGGATCAAACTTGGACGGAAGATCGTCCAGTCCAGGTCGCACCCGCGAACGTAATGCTCAGCCGCCCACTTCGTTTGGTGATATTTGGAGATCGCGTCCGGGCGAGCACCCAGGGCGGACATATGAACGTACCGACGGATGCCGGCGCGCAGCACTGCATCGACTACGTTGACCGTCCCTTGGGTGTGGATCCGATCGAATGTCTGCCTCCGCATCGGACGGGCGACGATAATCCCGACCAAATGGATCGCGGCCTGACTGAGGTCAGCCCCATGCCGGAGGGCAGCGGCGTCGGCAAGGTCACCCGGAATGGTGGTGAGACGATCGGCGTCGACGTCGGGAAACAGTCGCAGCAGCTTGTGCGGCGATCGCACCACGCAAACGGGGTGGTATCCTCGCGCGAGAAGCGCGCGCACGACAGCTCGCCCCACGAAACCGGTCGCCCCGGTGACGAGTACACTCTTGATCTCGGTGGACTCCACGGTTTGCGCTGGGGCGCTGGCCACTCGAATCTCCTGCGGAGAGCAACTCTCCTATCGGTTCGTGCTCGGACCGAGCGAGATCGTAAGGCCGCCCCGTGTGGCGGTAAAGGCGTGAGTTTTCAAGAAACTCGATCCGACAGGCGTAGAACGGCGGCCCTCGGCGCCATGTTAACCCTCAAGCATCGAGGCGATTTCTTCGGTCGTGGGAGCACGTGGGATGCGGCAGACAGGTTCATTGTTTTCGTCGAGCCGCACGATCCGCGGTTTGAATTTCCCCTCTCGAACGATCTCCTCAGCCACGTGGCAGAAGGCCATGATAATGACTCGATCACCGGGGGCACCGTGACGAGCGGCGGCACCGTTAAGAATGATTCGGCGCGAGCCGAACGGCTCGGCAATGACGTACGTCTCGAGGCGCGCTCCGTTGTTGATATTCGATACGAGGACTTTCTCGTTGGGATAGAGCCCGACCGCCTCCATCAGCTCGATGTCAACGCCGAGGCTGCCCTCGTAGTGAAGGTCCGCCTGTGTCACGCAGGCGAGATGGAGTTTCGACTTGAGCATCTCGATGTTCATGTCATCGATC
>JADFRO010000157.1 GCA_022561255.1 Planctomycetota bacterium
GACCAGAACACCCGCAGTACAGATCAGGGCGAACAGAGGAGCGTGTGAACGCGGCGCTACGTTGCATACCGATCTGGTCCCTCCTACCGCAACACAGCCGGCATTCATCGTGCTTCGGGTACGTCGGAGGATCATCAGAGACCCGAACACGAGCAGCAACAAGCCCATCGCTATGATGCCCCACTGCGACACCGTTGGAATCGCAGGAATGGTGACAGCGAACGAATGAACTCCCCCCGTAATCTCCCCGTTAAACGCTCGCCAGGCAAGACCACCGCCTACATTGACCCACGCACCAAGATTTCCATCCGGGTCGTCGACATTAGGATTAAGGACGTCCAGGCGGTAGGTTCCCAGTGCGGTTGGGAGCTTGATCCCAAGGCTCCCGATGTGCAGCGAGCCGCCCGCCGGAAGCTGCAAACGACAAGACGGGCATGCATATTTTAAGTAGTTCCGCGTCCACGGAATCAGCAATTCGGGATGAACTTCGAAGTGTTCCGCGATTCCGCTTGAGCTGAGATCAAACGTGAACGTTGGATCGAGGAGCAGTTGTCCGTCGCTATCCGAGAAATCCAACTGCACAAGCCAGAGGTGAGCATCGAACGACACCTGGCTGTGCAGCCAGACGTCCACGGTCAGCGACTGATCCCCCTGGTAGGGTCCGGGGTGATCCGGGACCAGCTCAACGACCACCTTGGCCTCCTGGGCGCGAGCGACGCCCGTAAACGGCGCTACGAAAACAACAACTAGCGCGACCATCATTCCTGCCGACATGCGTTGTGACGCGTTTCTTGACATGGCTCTTTCTCCGTAATGAGTTGAAACGCCATTACCGGAAAGGCCATCGCATTGTACTAGGATGGCCGCGGGCAAAGCAAGCCAAAACCAAGGGAAAAAGCCGGTTCGCGGCGTAGCTCAGGGGTGACGTACGCACGCCGCGTGCCAAACTAGGAAAAGGTAGTTTGGAATGGCGTGTCCAGAGCCTCTCCCGCTTCTGCGTTCCCCGCCGCGGGCTGGACCATTCAGAAAGGTTGTTCCACTCTCGTCCCCCCTTGCCAAGGCGGGACTACAGGGGGGTCCGTCGCGTCCTGCAAGAACTTCCCCCAACCCCTCCTTGGTCAGGAGGGGAGAAAAAAAGGGGAACGACCTTTACAGATATGGCACTAAGAGGGTGGGTGAACCTCAAACGATGGGATACGATCCTTGAGGTTCAAAAACAACTCGATCTCTTCGTCTGTCATGTCGATGTCGCGCCGGGCCATCACCCGAGTGGCTAAGTCCAGCGCACGCGCCGGGTCTCCCTCGGTCATCGCATCCGGCGTCACCCAACTAAGCGACGGCACGAACTTCGGCAGAGGCGCCGTCGAGGCGACGCTCGCGGCAAAGCCGATCACGCCGCCGGTTGGAATCGTCGCGTTGATACCAATCTTGGCGTGATCGCCGATGATCGCGCCGAAGAACCGCCGTCCACTGTCGACCTCGTGACCGTTGACCGGCACGCGAACCGTACCGTATGTGTTTTTCAAATCCGAATTGACCGCACCGGCGCCAATGTTCACCCAGCTGCCCACATAGGCGTGTCCGAGAAATCCGGCGTGCTGCTTGTTGGTGTATCCGTTGATGACACAGCCGCAGATTTCTCCGCCGACTTTGCATACGGGACCGATCGCGTTGCTGCCGTGGAGCCACGCATGGGGATGGATCCGAGTTCCCGGACCGATGTACGCCGGCCCCTCTATAACGGCGAGCGCACCGATACGTACGTCGTCGTCAATGAAGATCGGTCCTTGCGACGCGTCGATTACGGCGGTCCGATGAATGCGGGTACGCTCGCCGATGTGAATCTGATCGGACGGCTCGAGGACGAGCGCGGGATCGCACTTCGACGAGATCGTCGCGTCGCTCGGCCTCCAGTCACTTCGCAACAGATCACCAAGATGGCAAACGACGTCCCACGGGTAGCGGATCATTCGCCCGGATGCAGGCTCACGCGGAACACCGCTGAGCGCATCGCTACAGCGCCGGACATCGAGTAGGTCTTCCGGTCCGACGCGTGAGGCGAGGGCAGCGTCGCACACGACGAAGGCGATGTCGTCGCCTATCGTTCCGACGCAGGGCGTTTCGGGAAACTTCTCGACGCTGTCGAAAAGCCATCGACCGTTGATCAAAAGCGTGGGGCCGGAAAGAGGTTTATTGGCCGGTGCTCCGCAGCGCTGGGCTGCGACGCTTGCGATCCAGTCGCGCGTCCAGATTCCCGCGATCGGCGCGTTCAGTCGCTGCGCCGCGCGGTCCATAACGATCTTTCGCCCCAGGCGCAGCTCGAACACGGATCGCCAGAACAGGAGCGGAAGAAGATCGCCAAACCGATAATCCTCGAATAACACGATGGGCGCCATGGGCGGCAGTATAGCCGCATGGGGAAAAGTTGGCGCCGCACGGCCGGTCATAGTCCGTCCCGGCCCATAAAGTGAAACCCGATGGGTATTGGGGGAAAAAGAAAGGGCCTGCGCGTCGCCGCGCGGGCCCCTGATTCGTCCGGCAGGCCTAACCGCCGCGATGCCGGTGGGAGCTTTGGACAGAACCCTTAGTTCAAAGTGGGAGATTAGTCGAGGCACAGACCGCCGACCGCCAAAGGGGTCGGTACGTCGTAAAACCTCGGATTCCTAGCCTCCACAAGGTTCCTTATCGGTTCAGCCAATGAGCACTCCCCGCCGAGCATGGCAGTCATGCCGAGCAGACGACGTCATTGTATCAACTCGACGAAGGCGTTGCAAAAAAACGAGCGGAAAAATGGAAAAAGTCGCCCACGTACACACGTCGGTAGTGGCATCGCGGAATGTGCCGGGCCCCGGTGTGATATCCTCGCCAGAGCTCGTTGCCGGCGACCCGGCGTCGGTACGAGCGGTTGGCAGTCCATTGTGGGAATCCACTACGGCTTGTGGTACGGTGGCGTGTGTGGCGGGTGGACCTATAACTGCTGGGGCAAACCCGTACCCAACCGGACACGCGAAAGATTAACCGGATCTTCAAGTGCAGCTCAATCGAATCTCCGAGCGTATCGAGAAAAACAAGGCGGCAGGCGCCGGCTCCCTCCTCCCCTACCTCACATCGGGGTTTCCCAGTGCGCGCGTGACCGCCGAGTTGATCCGACGTGCGAACGCACTGGGCGTCGCGGCGGTGGAGATCGGCGAACCTTATTCCGATTCGATCGCCGATGGCCCGGTCATACAACAGTCGTTCCACGCGGCGTTGGAAGCGGGGCACACGCTTGATCGTACATTCGAGCTGGTGTCACAAGTCCGGCCGGCGGTCGAGTGCGCGCTGATCTCGATGACCTCGTTCTCTATCGTACATCGTTACGGTCTCGACGCGTTCATGGAACGTGCGTGTGAAGCCGGTTTTGACGGCGTGATCCTTCCCGACGTTCCCGTCGAGGAAGCCGCTCCGAGCTGCGAGGCCGCCGAGCGTGTGGGACTCTGCCACATTGGGCTGGTTGCGCCCACGACCTCGACGCAGCGGCGCGAAGCCATCGCAAAAAACTCAACCGGCTTTGTTTATCAGATCGCCACGGCGGGAACCACGGGAGAGCGTAACGACCTGTCCGAAACGATCGCACAGCAGGTGCATGCGGTCCGACAATTCACAAGCATTCCCGTTTGCGTCGGGTTCGGCGTGAGTACGGCAGAGCACGTTCGAGCGGTGTCGAGGGTGGCCGACGGTGCGATCGTCGGAAGCGCGATCGTACGCCGTATGAACGATGAGCTACAAAACGGAGCCTCGGAGGATTCCATCGTTGAAACCGTCGTGCGGTTCCTCTCGGAACTAATGAGTGGCACGCGCCCGTAGCTCAGTGCCGGAACGAAGTCGCCCTCGGTGTTTGACATCGTCCCCGGGTTCCCGCAGAATCTCTTTCTACGCCGTGTCGGCCGCGTTGGTGGCGCTTGCCACGCTCGATACCGCCCGCCAAAGCGCCGTAGTCCGCAGGGAGTGAGCCATGGCGAATGAGCCGGACGAAGTCAATTCGATCGGATGGATGGACGCGATCGGTCTTCCGCAGATTCTGCGGATTCTCGGTGTCGCCCTTCACCCGTCCAAGCTCGCCCTCGCCCTGGCTGCGATTTTCCTGACGTTTGCGCTGGGCGGCGTCCTGGACTGGTTTTGGACGCGCGGCGGCGGCATCGAAGAACAAGCGATCACGAGTTTCATCGCCGCGCGCGCGGACGGTCGGACGTACGAAGAGGGTGAAGGATCGCACGGCATTTTCGAAGTATGGCGTCACCACGAGCAGCGCTGCGTGACGGGGCTGTTGGGCGCTGCGTTACCGGAGACGTCACTGGCTACGGGCACATCCGTAGGTGCGTACGTCCGGTCTCTGTCAGCCAATCGACCGCTGCCGAATCTTCTCGGGATTGGGTACGGCGTGCTGTGGATGGCCAAGTCGCACCCCGTCTTTTTTCTTCTCTTCGGAGGCGGCTCGCTTTTGATCTGGTCGCTGTTTGGCGGCGCAATTTGTCGCTTGGCCGTGGTGCAGTTCGCGCGCGACGAGAAGCTTCCGATGCGCGATGCACTTGCGTATGCGTGGCCGCGGTTGCTGGGAAGCTTTCTTCCGGCGCCCTGCATTCCGCTCGCCTTCATCCTCATAATCGCGATCGCGCTCGCACTCGGCGGAGCGCTGCTTCGGGTTCCCATTTTGGGCGACCTGCTCAGCGGCGTGGCGTTCTTACTGGCGATCTTGGGCGGGTTTGTCATTGCGGTCCTGATGGTGGGCTTGGTCGTCGGCGGGAGTCTTTTTTGGCCGGCGGTCGCGGCGGAAGGGTCGGACGCGTTCGACGCTTTCTCCCGTGGACTTTCCTATCCGCTCACGCGCCCGCTCAAAGCGATCGTCTACACAGTTCTGGCACTGCTCCTTACAAGCATCTGTTGGGTGCTGGCCAACTTATTTACATACCTTTCGCTCACGATCACGCGCGCCGTTGTCGGATTTGGAACATCGCCGTTTGGCTGGTGGAGCCGCGGTGAAGGTAGCGCTCACGTCAGCAAGCTGGACCTTCTTTGGCCGGTCAGCGGCCCGGGCGCGAGGCACGTCTGGCCCAATTGGGGCGATCTCACCTGGTATGAACACTTCTCGGGCTTCTTGATCGGCGTCTGCGTGCTGATCGTCGTGGGTTTGCTGTGGTCCTTCTTGGCATCTTTCTACTTCAGCGCGAGTACGGCGATCTACCTTCTTCTACGGCGGGACGTCGACGGCGTCGACCTGGAAGACGTATACTCCGAGAATGGTACGGACGACGGCGACGCGAATGAGCCCGCCCCTCCGGCCGATGACAAACCACAAACTGACACTAGCGACATCTCGCTGCCGGTTACGAATCCCGACGGGTAAACATGCCAGCGCGTTGCGACCGCCGCCCCGGATCCGCGCGGGCTAAAGCCCGCGGCTCGGGACGCCGAGATGTAACCTACGCTAGAGTCGGAGTCGGGCCGCTCTACAGCGGCGCGATCTGGTTTGAGCAAGAGGACACTGCAGGATCACTGAAAGCACTGGAGCAGGCCCTTGAAATCTCGAGACGCACAGGCGACAGGCAGCTCGAGACCGGCGTACTTGCAGATCAGAGCATGTTCATGTCTCAGGATTTTAACCCTGATGGCGCTGTCGATCTGGGGCTCCAGGCCATCGAACTCGCACGCGAGACAGATCAACCCGTTGAAGAAGCGTCTTCCCACTCCTCTGTGGCCGTTGCGCTGACGGCCCTGGGTGATTCGGATGCCGCCTGGCAACATACAGAGGCAGGGCGGCGTGTGAACGAGAAGATCGGCCGCTCACAGGTAGGGCTCCTCTATCTACAGTACATAATCGCGTATCTCCGCGGTGACCGCGCAACGATGGATGAACTCGGTGAGATCCTGGAAAACGAAGCCCCCGATGACACCGTGATCCGTTTGACTGTTGGCATCGGAGCCTGGCACACCGATAAGCGTTCCGGTCTAGACGAACTTGTCCAGGCGGCACAGGAAGCTGCCCAGAATGTTCCACTAGTACGTCAGCGTGCTGCCAACCTCGCACGTCTGGCGATGGCGGCCCGGCTGATGGACCGGCCACAGGATGCGATTCGTGCGGCCGAAATGGCGAGATCACTTCTTTCACTGCCTAAAGTAACCTCGCTCATTGAGGTGTCCGCCCGAGTGACAGCAGGGTTGGCGGCGGTTGCGACCGGCGAGGCTCAGGAGGCGATGGACCATTACCGGTGGCTGAAGAACCTTCGGGGGCCAGGCTCCGGCTCGGGTTTTCCGATCAGTGCCGATCACCTGCTCGGCCTGCTGGCACACACAGCCGGGATGCCAGCGGAGGCAACAACTCACTTTGAAGACGCGCTCAAGTTCAATGGCAAGGCGGGATACCGATTGGAAGAGGCGTGGACCTGCCACGATTACGCTGAATCGTTGCTCGACTCCGACGAGCCCGCCAATTTTGAAAAAGCTGTCTCACTGATCAACGATGGTCTGGAGATCTCCCGCGAACTCGGACTTGTCGCAATCGAAAAGCGGCTCATTACGCTGCAAGAGAAGGCTGCTTCGATGGCCGCGCCTGCTGCTGCTTACCCCGATGGCCTTACGGGACGCGAAGTGGAAGTGCTGCGTCTTCTGGCCGCCGGCCGCACCAACCAGCAGATTGCCGACGACCTCGTAATCGCCCCAAGCACAGCCGCAAAACACGTCGCCAACATCCTCGGCAAAACCGGCAGCTCGAACCGCGCAGAAGCTGCAACTTACGCAAATCAGCAGGGACTGGTAAAAGCCTAGAACGCGGGTTGTCATGCCTGTGGTGGGCCTGACGTTAAAAAGGGGGGCCTAGCAGGACAGTATCAAGAACCTTTACGCTAACGATTGTGGTCAGTTGAGTGGGCGTTTGGAGACTCTTCCGGCGTACTCTTCGCTTATGTAGAGAGTTGACTCGGTTGCG
>JADFRO010000158.1 GCA_022561255.1 Planctomycetota bacterium
ACTATGCGATCGAACTCTTAAAAGGAATCATCGGTAGCGTCCCGATTTTCGGCATCTGCCTGGGTCATCAGCTTCTGGGGCTGGCACTGCAAGCCAAAACCTACAAGCTAAAATTCGGCCATCGCGGTGCGAATCAACCGGTCCGAAACACAACCACCGGCCGCGTCGAGATCACGTCGCAAAACCACGGCTTCGCGATCGACATGGAGTCGTTACGGCAAGCCGGCGGCGTCGCAACGCACGTCAACCTAAACGATCAGACGCTCGAAGGGTTTGTGCATAAGGAGATGCCGATCCTAGCCGTTCAATACCACCCCGAGGCCAGCCCCGGACCGCGCGATGCGACCTATCTGTTCGATTGTTTCGTGACCATGATGTCAACCGGACGCCCGCCAACACCCGCAGAGATGGCCAACGCTCAAAACGCGCTACAAGCGCGCGGCCGCGAACCGTTGCAGACAACATCCGCCTAGTCAACATCCTTCACCCGGATCGCTCTCGGTGCGTAAGGACGAGCGCATAACAACGGCCGGCACCATCGTTCAAAGCGCCGGCCGTCCGCTTCAATCTTCACATCCACTCGGGCTTACCCCGAGCGCTTCCAGTCGCTGCGGTCAGGCAAGGAGGGCCTTGACGTCCTCCGGAGTGATTTGCCGCGCCTTTTTGTCGAGCGTTCGACAAAGCCAGCTCGTCACCTCAGGCGAGTATGGTTGACTTGCTTCTTTGAGCTTTAAGACCATGCGGGCATCTCGCCGCGCGCGTTCCTTGGTCTTGTAGACCCGGTTGACGATTTTCGTTGCGGCCGCGTCTTGTCGGACCCGCCGGCGCAGATGACTACGATGAATTCCCATCGGGATGACTCTCTTTTCACTCGACGTTTCAAAGCGGAGCATTGTCGTAATGGACGGCTACAAAGTCAAGCGATCGCGCAACCAGATCGCTCGACTTCCGACCGGTCGCCACCACACGTGCGGAGCGAGTGATTTTCCGTAAGGTATTGTTGTACATGGTTTTACGGACTCACGAATCATCCGCCGCCGCTAATCTCAACAAGGATTTCCTCCGCTTTCGTAAGAGCCGACAGCAATTCGCCGCCCCGAACGGGATCGTGCGACGCGCCGTACGGCAATAATCCCGCGTCAACACAAGTGTGCAAGGCGAATCGCCGGTCGCCGAAGCCGGACCAAGCCGTTTCGCTGAGGCTACGCGGCAGCGAGCAAACCGTGCGTAGCATGAAGGCCAACGTCCCCTTGTCCAGCGTCGCATCCGAGTCAAGCCGCCACCCTTCCTTGAACGCCCCACGATTCGTCAGAAGCTCACGCGGCCGTTCCGCGTCGCCCCGCTCATCGGCCGGCAGCAGCAGGACCACCGCTCGCATCCCCTCCGCGACCGTAACCGTCGCTGCGGTGGCTAAGTAGTGAACGAACGCCACGTCGTCGAGCTGCGCCGGGTCGAATTCGGGTTGGAAGGTTCGTCGCGGTGTAACGCAGCTTGGAGTCGTCACGATAACGAGAAGCATACCGATCATCAGCACAGGCGCTACTCCCTTCATCCGGTGGAGTTGATTCCGCGACACCGCGCGGGCTAAAGCCCGCGGCTCAGAACTACGGGGGCGTAGTCGACGATTGTTGCGACGACGGTTCATCAGAAGCTCCACGTCCCACCGACGAGCAGAAAGGTACGCGTCGTCCGGTCGCTGAACGCTCGGCCGGGGAAGAACACGCCCAAGCGTGCGGTCCACGCAAAGTCGGACGCCACGCGCCAGTTCACGAAGTAGTCCATCTCCCATCCGACGTATCCCGAAGCGACGTCAGCGGTCGCATCGGAGATGGCACCGCCGGCGTGGTGCTTGTAGAACAAATACCAATCGGTTCCAACCTCCAGCCGCCGAAATCTCTCGTCGTCAGGCCAGGGATAAAACGACGCCCCGGTACGCCAGGTGTGAAGGTTGGAATAGCGCGGCGCGAGCGCAAGACCTGTATCGTGATACCCGAGGGAAACAAAACTGTCGTCCTCGAAATCTCGCCGGTTTCCGCCGACCGTGTTGGTCGGACTGTTCCGCCGGTCCGAGTCGCCGCTTCCGAAGAGATAGCCGACGGACGTCCGAGCCCGCCTCGCACCCGGAAACAAGTATTCCAAGTCGGCCTTGACCGCCCACGCCTCGATGTCGTTGTTGCGGAGAAACCGGCGATTGTTGAAGCTGTGGCCGCTCTCGTACACGAACTCCGCCGCGTAGCGCAGCCGCTCGGTCAACTCACCCGTCGACCCCATTCCCAGATAAAACGAGTCGTAGTTGTATTTCTGGAACGGTTGATAGAACGCCTCGCGGTTGTGATCGCGCTGCCAAAGCGCATAGGCAAACGGCTCGTGGCGCTCGAACCCCCGGTACGTTACTTGCGCGCCGAGGAAATTGCGCCGCAATCGTTTTGCGGTTCGTGATAGATCGAAGTCCCGACTGCTTCCAACAGTCTTTCCGGCCAGCCCCATAAACTCCCAAGCGTTAGTTCGCACGCGAAGGGCAACGTGATCCAGCGGCGTCGCCAGCGCGATTCCTGTGCCGAACTGCACAAGGTCACGGCCAAACGTCGCAACGACGTCGTAGCTTGAATCCCCACCGCGCAGCGCCGGCCACGCCTTCGTCAGATTCAAGCGATAAAACCCGCGTTCGAGGTTGGGGCCCTCGACGTCGTCCTCATTTCGATCGAAGGAATCTCCGGCATTAAAGTCGAGCAAACTCGTGCGGCCGCGAACATAAAACTCATGCGTTCCGCCGTCCAGAACCCAGCGTCCCCAGAGGCGCAGGTCGTGCCGTCGCAGGGTGCGTGAACTCTCAACGCCGTCGTCGAAGACGAACACGTGAAAGCTGTACCATCCGCCCCAGTCAAACGTCGCCCGCCCAACCTGATCCATCTGCTCGTCGAACCGACTGCGAATCCGCTCGTCTACGGCGCGCTGTTGACGGATGAACGAGTCAGGTTCGTGCTGCCGATCCACGCCCTGTGCAAGCGACGACGAGGAAATCACGACCGGCGTCGCCATCACCAGCACACCCAGGCACCTAAGCTGCAGAAACCGCCTTGCGACCACGCCCGACTCCCTTTCGAACGGCCGCATACTTACCCGATTCGCCCACGAGATCAAACCGACGCAGCGCGGATTCAAGCGTAACCTCCTTGTGGCGTACGTTCGGCCTGCCTGAGGAATCAGACCCGTTGTAAGCCCCGGCCATCCGACGATAAGATAAGACAGCGCCGCTGGTCCGCACGGAACCGTAACGGAGTACGTCAAGCGATGAGGAAGGTCACAACGGGCGGAGGCTGGCCCGCGATTCGCTACGCTTTGCAGATGGCCCGCCGATCGGGGGGTATCCTGCGATTTTTCAAGGCGATGCGTTCGCCCAACGCGTGTAAGACGTGTGCTTTGGGAATGGGCGGACAAAGCGGCGGGATGGTGGACGAGTCCGGCCACTTTCCCGAGGTCTGCAAGAAGTCGATGCAGGCGATGGCCGCCGACATGCAGGGATCGATCGCCCCCGAGTTGTTCGCCGCCTACGACCTGGAAGCGTTCAAACGCTTCTCGCCGCGCGAGCTGGAAATGATGGGGCGCCTGACTCGCCCGGTCTACGCCGGCCCCAACGATTCGCACTACCGCCACATCGACTGGCCCGAAGCGATCGCTCGTTGTGTCGCGACGCTCAAACACACCCGCCCGAACGAGAACTTCTTCTACGCCAGCGGACGTGCATCCAACGAGGCCGGCTTCCTACTACAGTTGTTCGCCCGCTTGTACGGCACCAACAACGTCAACAACTGCAGCTATTATTGCCATCAAGCCAGCGGTGTCGGTATCACCAGCGCTTTGGGTACGGGAACCACAACGATCGTCCTCGACGATCTCGAACAATGTGACCTCCTCTTTCTGATCGGAGGCAACCCAGCCTCCAACCATCCACGCCTGATGCGATCCTTGATGAAACTACGACGACGTGGCGGCGACGTCATCGTGATCAACCCGCTCCGCGAGACGGGTCTTGTGAACTTTTCCGTCCCGTCGGACGTCCGCAGTTTGCTATTAGGCTCGCCCATCGCCAGTATATATGTGCAACCTCGCATCGGCGGTGACATCGCCCTTCTCAGCGGAATCGCCAAGCACCTGGTGGAGATCGATCGCGTCGACGAAGACTTCGTTGCGGGATGCACAGAGCTGTGGTCGGCATGGCGACAACATCTCGTCGATCTTCCGTGGAAACAGATCGTCGCCGAAAGCGGCGTCCCCCGAAGCACCATCGAGCGGGTCGCGGTGCGATACGCGGAATCGGATCGCACGGTCATGGCCTGGACGATGGGCATTACCCACCACGTTCACGGCGTCGACAACGTCCGCGCCATCGTCAACTTGGCGTTGATGCGCGGCATGATCGGTAAACCCGGCGCCGGTATTCTTCCGATTCGCGGTCACAGCAACGTCCAAGGCGTCGGATCGATGGGCGTCGCACCGGCCCTGAAACAAGCCGTGTTCGATCGGCTGGAGAGCCATTTCGGCGTCAAACTCCCTCAGACGCGAGGCTTGGACACACTCGCTTGCATAGAGGCTATGGCTGATGGAAAACTTCGCGCGGGATGGTGTCTCGGTGGAAACCTGTACGGCGCCACTCCCGACGCCAAGACCGCGAGTCGCGCGATGAGCCGGCTCGATTCCATCGTTTATTTCAGCACGACGCTCAATACGGGGCATGCTCACGGGCGAGCGCGCGAAACCCTCATTCTGCCGATGCTCGCCCGCGACGAGGAAGCTCAGCCCACGACGCAAGAGTCCATGTTCAACTTTGTGCGACTCAGCGACGGCGGTCCGGCAAGGCACGACGGACCGCGCAGTGAAGTCGAGACGATCGCACGGATTGCGCGTGGCGTCCTCGGAGACGGTGGGCCGATCGATTGGCGCTCCATGCAGCGCCATCAAAACATCCGCAAGGCGATCGCTGCGATCGTCCCCGGTTACGAGGGCCTGGCTAGCATCGACGACACCGGAAAAGAGTTTCAGATCAGCGGGCGCACCTTCCACCAACCGCGATTCCCAACGCCCTCCGGGCGAGCGCGGTTTCACGTGACGCCGATCCCGCGCAATCCGTGCGGTCCGGGTGAGCTGCTACTCATGACGATCCGAAGCGAGGGGCAATTCAACACCGTCGTGTACGAGGAACACGATTTGTATCGCAACCAGGAACGGCGCGACATCATCCTAATGAACGCCGACGACATCGCGCGATTGGGACTTCGAGTCGATCAGGGCGTGACGGTTCGTAGCCGCGTGGGCGAGCTGCACGGGATTCTCGTTCGTAGCTACGACATCTCTCCTGGTAGCGCGGCGATGTACTTCCCTGAAGCGAACGTGCTGATTCCACAGGACGCCGATCCCCTGTCGCGGACACCGGCGTACAAAGCCACTGTGGTCACGGTTGGCGCGGAGACCGAACACTCAAGTCAAACGGTTCGCTTGACCGTAGGGGCGGGCACTAGCGCCTAGGAGCCACCCGCAACCTGCATCGACACGGCAGCCTGCGACTCAGCGCGTACGCAGTCGCGTCCGGCGGCCTTCCCCTCGTACAAACAACGGTCCGCCGCCTTGATTACGTGGCGGTGCGACTCGTTCAACTCACCCACGGACGCAAGGAACCCCACGCCGATGGTGACTGTAACGTTGAGCGGTCTACCCTCCCAGGACAGCGATAACCTCCTCACACACGAGTGCAATCGCTCGGCCAACAGAATGACACCATCGCGCTTCGTAAAAGGTACAATGACGACGAACTCATCGCCCCCGTAGCGCGCGCAATAGTCAACCCGTCGTATGTGGTCGTCAAGTGACCGTGCGATGCCGCGCAGGATGTAGTCGCCCGCTTGGTGGCCGTACGTATCGTTGAATCCTTTGAAAAGATCGACGTCCACCATCAAAACCGCAAAGGGCGACCCCGACCGAGTCGCCCTTTCAAGTTCCAAAGTCATCCGCTCCTCGAACGCCGCCCGATTGCCGACCGTCGTTAACGCATCCGTGGTCGCCCGGCGAAGCAAATCTTCCTGCCGCTTGGTCAGGGTTTGGTTTTCCAGATGAATCGCAAGACTCAGCTCCGCGACCCGCTCGCGGATGCCCGCTTCCAGATCCTCCACCGAGCGTGTGTGACCGGCGGGCAACTCGAATACAGCCCGGACATCTTCGATTTGGGCGGCGATTCGGGGCAAGAGCGATAGAGCATGCTCAGGATCGGTGTCGAAGCACTGCCTAAGGGCATGCAGGAACGGAGCATCGTCCGGTGGTTTCGCATCTCGCGGCGCGCAGATCACCGCCGCCGCCATCTCGGCGATCTTCAATAGCTTCGCCAGCGGTGTCAACGCCGCGGGCTCGCCGACGTCGCGAAATGTTTCGATCGCCTGGCACAGTACCTCGGGCAAACCCCATCGGCGTAGCGTCTGTCCGCCGACGCCTGCGTAGGTTCCTCCGAGCTTCTCTTGCTCCAGGGCGGGCAGATCCGCTGGGACGCTCACAGCCTTGTCGAGAATCAACGCGTAAACATCTGGCACACACGACGCCAGAATGCATCGCCCCATCTGACTCAACAACCCTCCAACGAATGCCTCCGCCGGAACGCAACAGTGGAACTCTTCTGACAACGTTCGCGCCGCCACGCCGCACGCAAACGTCTCGATGCTGAAGCGCTCGTGATCGAAGCCGCGGCAAAGATCGCCCTGACGGTGCGACACGAGGACGAACGACAGCGCCATCATACTCACACCGCGAAGCCCCAGCAGTGAGACGGCCTGCTCGATCGTTGTGACTTCACTCCGTAGGCCGGCGAGCGGAGAGTTGGCGAATCGCAACACCTTCGCCACCAGCGCCGGATCCATCGATACGACCTCCACAATGTCGTCCG
>JADFRO010000159.1 GCA_022561255.1 Planctomycetota bacterium
CAGACGATCGATGGCTGGCGTACACCTCCAATGAGACCGGGCAAGACGAGGTCTACGTGCAGGCGTTCCCTGACCCCGGTAGAAAGTGGCTGATTTCGACTGCGGGCGGTTACGACCCGGTTTGGGGGCCGGATGCCGAAGCCCTTGAGCTGTTCTACCGCAAGGGCAACAGAATGATGGTCGTCGCCATTCGCGCGGAATCCACTTTCTCTGCTGGAACGCCAGGGACGTTGTTCGAGTTCAAGGACGCTGCCGCTGAGGCGGCGGGATTCCGAGTTTTCGACATCGCCCCGGACGGCCAGCATTTCGTGATGATCCAGAAAGGCGAGCAATCGGCGCCGCCGACGCAACTGCGCGTCGTGCTCAACTGGTTCGAGGAGCTCAAGGCCAAGGTACCAACCGGAGACAAACCGTGAGCCTGGCGAGCGGTACGACGCTTGGTCCCTACGAGATTCTGTCCCATAGGGATGGACGGCATGGGCGAGGTGTACCGCGCGCTGGACACGCTACTCGACGGCGAAGTGACACGGCGATCGACGTTGAGCAGCCCTTTCCAACTTGGACGGTGACCGGCCTCTTCTTTTTCAGGTCGTGAACCTGTTCATCGATACACTTGCGAATCTGTTGGAGGAGCTTCGCCCTCCGCAGGAGCTTCGCCCTCCGCAGGAGCCTCTCATCGCCTCGGCCTCACGCGGCGGAAGCGAGAGCTTCGCTCTCCGCAGGAGCGAGACGGGTTCAAGCTGTAGTTTTCCGCGACGCGGGACCGATCCTACAACGAGGTTCTGGTTCGTTTTACTCCGCAGGAGCTTTGCTCTCCGCAGGAGCTTTGCTCTCAGCAGGAGCTTCGCTCTCCGCAGGAGCGCGATGCGGTAAGCCATGATGCAATTTCGTCGCCAAGCAAGCCATGTACTTCTTCGGCTTAGAGGGCTCTGCGCAGGAGCTTTGCTCTCCGCAGGAGCGGCGACGTGCATGGTCCTTATGTTTCCTTTCGCTGCTTCCGCGCAGACGATCGTGTACGTCGACCACAACGCGGTTGGTTCAGGAGACGGGAGTAGCTGGAGCGACGCTTACAGCGAGGTGGGAGATGCCTTGTCGATCGCGCCGCGCGATTCGCAGGTCTGGGTGGCCCAAGGATCCTACCAACCTGGAACCTCCCGTGCGGACACCTTCACACTCAAGGACGGCGTGGCGGTTTTCGGTGGGTTTTCAGGGACCGAAGAGCCGGATACGTTCGACCTTTCACAGCGCGATCTAGTGGCGAATGAAACGGTGCTGAACGGCGCGATCGCGCCCGGCGTCCATGTCTTCCACGTGGTCACAGCGATCGAGGTCGCCGCGTCGGCTGTCCTCGATGGGTTTGTGATAACGGGCGGGCGCGCCGATGGCATCAGCGCGACCCGGCAGGACGTCGGCGGCGGAATGATCCTCCTCGATAGCGATGCGACGATCCGCAACTGCACGTTCCACAACAACGAGGCCGGGACGCGCGGCGGTGCGCTGCACGTCGACGGTGGAGGGCCGGCGCTGGTCAATTGTACGTTCACCGCGAATCGCACGACCGTTACGCAGGCGGCGAACAACGTCGGCGGGGCGATGTACAGTCGAGGTTCACCGGGGCGCGTGGCTACGCCTACTTTGGTGAACTGCCTGTTCGTCGGAAACAGCGCGGGCGTTGGAAGCGGCGGATCGGGCGGAGCATTCTACAACGACCTGCATAGTCTAGCCACGCTGGTCAACTGCACCTTTGTGCACAACCACGCAGATACCGACGGCGGCGGACTGTTCGGCAGCGCTTCACTTATGAACTGTGTGGTCTGGGGGAATAGCGATCGGCGCGGCGTGGTTCGGTTGTCGCAGCTCTCGGGCTCGCCGGTCGCCGCCTACAGTTGTGTTCAGGGAGGGTGGGCTGGCGCTGGCAACGTCTCCGACGATCCGCGCTTTTCCGATCCGCTCGGAAACGACGGCGTGAGCGGAACAGCGGACGACGACCTTCACCTATCGCCCGGCTCACCTTGCATTGATTCGGGGAACAACAAGTCGTTCGTTGGTGATTTCTTAACCGATCTGGATGGCGCTCCAAGATTCGTGGATGATCCCGTGACGTTGGACACCGGTGTCATCGGCGCGTTGAGCGCCGTTGTGGACATGGGAGCGTATGAATACCAGGCGACCTGCCTTGTGGCGGCTGACTGCAATGACGAGGCTATGTGCAACGGTGTTGAAAGGTGTGTCGGCGGTCGATGCCAACCCGGTGAGGCTCAAGCTCCTGCGGAGGGCGAAACTCCTGCGGAGGGCGGAATCTGCGACGACGCGATCGCCTGCACGGTGGATTCGTGCGATACGGTAAGCGATGTTTGCGTCCACACGCCGCGCGATCCGCGATGCGACGACGGCCTCTTCTGCAACGGCGTCGAAGTGTGTGATGTCGTAGCCGGATGCCTATCCGGGACGCCCGTCAACTGCGGCGATGCAATCGCCTGTACTGTGGACGTGTGCGACGAGAACGCCGACGAATGTCGTCACGTTGTCGACGACGAACTCTGCGACGACGGTCTGTACTGCAACGGAGCGGAAACGTGCGATGCGACGATCGGTTGCATCGATGGCGCGCCACCCTGCGCCGCTTCGATTTGCAACGAGGATGATCGTCTTTGCGCTGGGTGTCTCGACGATGTCGATTGTGACGACGGCGACGACTGCACGGTTGACGTATGCAGCGCCGGCTTGTGCGCTAACGATCCGATCACCGATTGCTGCGTTGATGATGAGCAATGCAGCTCGCCGAGCGCGTGCCAGACGGCTGTGTGCGTCGACGGCAGGTGTCAGGTTGTTGCGGTTGAGGATGGTACCTCCTGCGATGACGGTCTTTTTTGCAACGGCATCGAAACGTGCGTCGACGGCGGTTGCGTCGACGGCTTTCCACCTTGCGAGCAGGTGGAATCGTGCAACGAAGTGGATGACGTTTGCGAGTCGCCGGTCGAATGCTCGGTCGATACGGAGTGCGACGACGGCAATCCATGCACCGACGATGCGTGTCACGCCAATGTGTGCGATCACCCGACCAACGAGTCCGCGTGTGACGATGGAGACGACTGCACGTCGCAGGACGTCTGCTCGGGCGGAGTATGCGCCGGGATCGTGATCCCCGATTGTGGTGGGGCGGGGCCACCCGGACCGCCACCATCAGATCCCCCCGACGGTGACGATGGTGGTATTGCCGATGACGACGACCTGTGTCCGGACGACGAGGCGAAGGTGGATGCGGGCGTCTGTGGCTGCGGTGTGGCTGACGTCGATACCGACGGGGATGGGTTGGCTGATTGCGTCGACGGTTGTCCCAGCGACGTGGACAAGATCAACGCCGGGGTTTGCGGATGCGGTACGCCGGACGTCGACGCCGATGGGGACCGCGTGATCGACTGCGGGGATCTGTGCGCGGATACGCCTGCGGGTAAGCTTGTTGATGATACGGGTTGCGCGGTCAAGCGGCCTGGGAGCCGACCGGTCCCGGACCACACGTTCGATTTTGGCAGCGGTGACGGGATCGGCGACGCCGCGACCGAAGAGGACGATATTCTTGACGACCTATTCGCCGGGGCGACGGCAGATCGTCCGCGCTGCGGTGCCTGTGGAGCATTGGGATTGATAAGCGGCGGCCTATTGTGGATTGCGTTGCTGGCGATGAAGCTGACGGCGGTGAACCGTCAACGCCGGATGGTCGTGCCTCTTCGGTCGTGACAGTATACGATGCGGAACGGATTCTGTGGAACATGCGACGCGTGGTTCGAGGATTTTCCTGATGGCGTACGATCTGAAGGATCGCGTGGTCTTCATCACTGGCGCGTCAAGCGGAATCGGGCGTGCGTGCGCAGTGGCGTATCATCGCGCCGGAGCCCGAGTCGCGGCAGCCGCTCGTTCGGCGGACAAGCTCGAAACCCTCGCGTCCCAACTCGGTGATGATCGGATCGTGGCTGTCCCCATGGACGTTACGGTCGCAGCCGATCGTGACGACGCCTTACGCGTCGCGCGCGAGCGTTTCGGTGCGATCGACGTACTGGTCAACAACGCCGGTTGGGCAAGTTTCGGAACGGTTCTTCGGATACCTCAGGATCATGTCGACCGGATGATATCGCTGAACTTCGCCGCCCCGATCGCCATGATTCGGGCGGTGCTCCCGGAAATGCTCGAGAGGGGCAGCGGTCAGATTGTCAACGTTTCGTCGGTCGTCGGGAACCAGCCGATTCCCCGGATGACCGTGTACAGCGCGACGAAGGCTGCCCTGAGTGCCTTGTCGACGGGATTGCGGATGGAGCTCCGTGGAAGTGGGGTCGACGTCCTGCTCGTCGCACCTGGCTCGACGAACACCCCGTTCTTTTCGTCGGCCGCGACGGTCGATGCGAAGGCGACGCGCCTTGCTCAAACACAGCATACGCCCGAGTCGGTTGCCCGCGCGGTTCTTACGTCGTCGCGCCGGCGCCGGTCGGAGGTCACGCTAACGGCTGAGGGGAAGCTGATCACGGCGATTCGGCGCGTATCACACCGACTCGCTGACGGAATCATGTACCAGGTCGCCAAGCGAGCCATGCCCGTGTCAACAAGCGACGACACGCAGCCGGTTTGAGCGGTCCCCGGTTTGAACGGTCCGCTGTTCTGCCGTAGAATGCGTCGTAGTCTGTTGATCCGACGAGAAACCCAAGGAGCGGACGTGGAAGGTTCTGCCAAGACGGTCTACCTCGAAACGATGGGTTGTCAGATGAACGTGCTCGACAGCGAGCTGGTTCTGGGCCAACTCCGCGCGCAAGGGTACACCTCGACCGACGACATGACCGGCGCCGACGTCGTATTGTTTAACACGTGTTCGGTGCGCGACCACGCCGAACAGAAAGTGCTTTCGCGACTCGGTGCGCTGCGAAAGCCCAAGCTCGCCAACAGCGACATGGTGATCGGGGTCATCGGGTGCATGGCCGAGCGCGATCCGGACGGTATCTTCGCGAAGATGCCTCACGTCGATCTGGTGTGCGGGCCGGGCGAACTCAACAAGGTGCCCGCACTGGTCGAGGAGGTGCGGTCCGGTCGATCGCGTGCGATCGCGTTGGCCCAGTCACTATCGCGCAGGAGTACACCCCTGCAGCGTGCTCTGGAGTACGACTCCGTTGAGGCGCTGGACCTTGCCCGCTCCCCGGCGCCGGATCAAAACGTGCTGCAGTCGTACGTTCGAGTCCAGCGCGGTTGCGACAAGTTCTGCACGTTTTGCGTCGTTCCGTTTACGCGAGGTGCCGAGCGAAGTCGCCCCGCGAGTCAAATTGTCGATGAGGCCAAGATGCTCGCCGACCGCGGCGCTCGGGAGATCACACTCCTGGGGCAGACGGTTAACAGCTACGTGAATCAGGAGCATGGCAGGCCGGTCCGATTCGCCGAACTCCTTGAACGCGTCAGCGCGGTGGACGGCATCGACCGCGTGCGGTTCGTCACCAGTTACCCGGGAGATTTCACAGACGACATCCTCGAGGCGATGCGCGACGTGCCCGAGGTCTGTGAATACTTGCACCTTCCCGTTCAGAGCGGCAGCGACGCCGTCCTCGGACGAATGCGGCGGCAGTATTCCGTTGGGCAGTACATCGATCTGATTCAGCGGGCGCGGGCGTTCGTCCCGCATCTTTCGGTTGCGAGCGACTTTATCGTCGGATTCTGCGGAGAAACGGAGGCGGAGCACGAGGCCAGCCTCCGATTGATCGAGCAATGCGGGTTCAAAAATATCTATGTATTTAAGTATTCCCCCAGGCCGGGGACCGTGGCTGACAAGCGAGCCGTTGATGATGTGCCCGACGACGTCAAGCGGCGGCGTAATGCCGACCTGCTAGCTCATCAGGAGCGTTTGGCCATCGCAGCGAATCAGCGGCTGATCGGTTCGACCGTCGAGGTGTTGGTGGAAGGGTATAGTAAGGCGGCGCTGAAAGCTCAGGAGGCGGAGCAGACTCGCGGTGAGGAAGTGAGTTGGCGGGCTTCGGATCAGCTTGTGGGGCGAACCAGAAGCGATCAGATCGTCGTTTTTCCCGGTTCGCCCGGACAGATCGGCCATTTTGTCACAGTTTTGATAAACGCTGCCACGGCGCTTACGCTCCACGGTGCGGTTGTGAGTAACGCTCCGGTTGCGAATGCGTCGCCCCGCCGCTTCGCGGACCGATCCCTGACCGTCTTAGATTCCGGCTAGTGTTTCTTGACACGCGACTCGACACGAGCCGCGCAGAAATTTGTGGCTCGGTTGGCAAGAAAATGCGCCGGGCGTCTTGAATCGCGTCGACGCATCCGTTAAACAGTAATGTATGGCCACGGCGACGGACGGGGTAGAGGCGGCGGTGCAGCAGGGAACGAAGCGGTCGCCGGTTCAACGCGCACGAGCGAAGCAACAGCCGCAATATCACGTCATCCTTTTGGACGATGACGACCACACCTACGACTACGTAACCGGAATGCTTCGCAAGCTGTTCGGCTGTTCTTCCGAACGAGCGTTTGAATTGGCAAGCGTCGTCGACAGCGAAAGTCATGTCATTGTCGATACGACGACGATGGAACGTGCGGAACTCAAGCGCGATCAGATTCACGCGTTTGGCCGCGACTGGCGCATCCCGCGCTGCGAGGGCAGCATGAGCGCCCGCATCGAACCGTCCACCTAGGACCGAATCCGATACGATCGCGGGATCCTCGCCCACTTCCTTGACCAGGATGAGTTCGGGGAGGTCGCCCGCTAGAGCATTTCACGTTTCTGTGTACCGAGCCGCGGGCTCTCCTGTGGAGCGCAGCTCGCCAGCGCGATTTCTCCACGTTCGATGTTACTCGAAGGTCCGGCGGACCCGGCATGCGAATATGTGATACGCCCTAGACTTGAGTGGTAAGTGCTAAAGACCTTCGCGGTAGAGCT
>JADFRO010000160.1 GCA_022561255.1 Planctomycetota bacterium
AAGGACACATCCGATTTCGGCAAGAGCAGCGCAGCCGCAGTCGGCATGTTGGGAATGGTCGGCGGAATGTTTCTCGCCGGGCTTCCGGCCGAGGACGAAGAGGCTCGTCGCTTCAAGAAGGCGGCACAGTCAGGCTTGGCCATCGCGATGAAGCTGGGGCCGATTCTGCAAAGAATCGACTTCTACAGCTCAGAATCGTGCATGACAACATACGACGGCAAGTCAACGATACGAACGGAGTCGGTCGTCACTTACAAAGCGACGTCAGCGCATCCTCCACAACCCGTCGCCCCCGTTGTACCGACGGCGCCTATACCACCGCACAAGCATTAACAAGCCGACAACCCGCCGTCCTGATCGTCATTCGCATCCGTAACGTGAACGACTGGGTGGCCGTTGACCGACTCGACGCGAACGGTACGACGTCCTGCCAGGACGTCGTCGAGAAGAGCGCCGACGGTCGCCGCACGCCATCCGACGAGCAATTCGACCGGGCCCGCACCCTCCGGTCGACCGACGCTGCGGTGGCGAATCAGGTCTTGTATCGAGCTCTTCTTGGCGACCAAGCTGTAGGCCAACCCGTAGTCCAGGCAGTAGCTGCGGATTACCGCCGTTGCCAGCGCGATGAGCACTTCCTCCCTGGGCGGCTCTGCTTCGCGTGGTTTGGGTTCGGGCCACTGATCGGGGGGTAGCGCCATGGCCGATCCGACGGCCTGTCCAAGTGCTCGCACGTTCCGGTCATTCATATTCAGGCCACGAAGATCGCGTATGTCGGACGACGATGTAGAGCCGAGTCGGGCGATTTCGACGAGCAGGTGATCTTTGAGGACGACACGAGCGGGTCGATTGAGCTCCTCAGCCAGCTCGTCGCGCCATCGAAGCAACTCGCGCACGACGGCCAGCTGCTGCCCTTTCATCGAGGCGGTCCCCTTGAGACGCCGCAACTTGTCCTCACCGACGCGGCTGTAGAGCGACTCCACTTCAAACCGCTTCATCTCCTCCATCGCCCAGTCGACGCGGCCACGCCGCTCAAGCCGGGACATGAGCTTGCCTCGGACTTCGAGCAGGTGAGCGACGTCATCGGCGCCGTACTGGAGCTGCGACTCGCTTAGCGGTCGGCGACGCCAGTCCGTCAGTGTCTTGGCCTTGTGAAGACGTAGGTGTAACGTCGATTGGATGAGCTTCTGCAAGCTAAGCGGGTAGTCGAGTCCAACGAACCCGGCCGCCACCTGAACGTCGAAGATGTTTTGCGGGATCCGCCCGGTGTGCTGAACGCACAGGGCGAGATCCTCCTTCCCAGCGTGGACCACGGTTTCGACTTGCGGATCAGCCACCAGCTCCCAAATCGGTGCCAGATCCAGTGTGAGAAACGGATCGATCAGCGCCACGGTCTCCTGCGACGCTAGCTGGATCAGGCAGACCTCCGGCTCGAAGCGGTCCTCCATGACGAACTCGGTGTCGAAGCCAAAACGGCCCTCGTTTCGTACCTGCGTGCAGAATTCGTCGATTTGAGATTGGCGCTCGATCAGGACGCGTTTCGCCGTGTCGACCGATTGACCCGGCGTCGACGTCGGACTTTGCCTGTGAGGTTTTGATCCTGGAGACACGGCGACATGGTAGCGGGGGCGGGGGCGGTTTGCGAATGGTCGAGCGCGCGTAGGGCGCACTTGGCGCATCCAACCTGCCGGTCCGAAACGTCCGTAATACTCCCGTTTCCGATTGCTCGGCAGACTGCGCACGCTACAATGGGCGGCGCGAGGGCTACGTCTGCGGCACCGCTGCGGAGCCGAAAATGCGGCGGGGAATCCTGCGACTTCAGAGAGCTAGAGAATGTCCGAAGCACCACCATCCAGCCCGGAAAAGATCGTCAATCACCGGCTGATCGAGGAGATGCAGGACTCGTACCTCACCTACTCGATGAGCGTTATCATGTCGCGCGCCCTGCCCGACATCCGCGACGGACTCAAGCCGTCGCAGCGACGTATCCTCGTGGCGATGAACGACCTGAACCTGGGTCCGCGAGCACAAACCAAAAAATGTTCAAAAATCAGCGGTGATACCAGCGGTAATTACCACCCGCACGGCGACGCTGTGATTTACCCGACGCTGGTGCGCATGGCTCAGAAGTGGAATCTTCGTCAGACGCTAATCGACGGTCAGGGCAACTTCGGCTCCATCGACGGTGATCCGCCGGCGGCGATGCGTTATACAGAAGCGCGCATGACGACGGCGGCGACGGCCATGCTCGACGACATCGAGTATGAAACCGTTGACTTCGTACCCAACTACGACAACTCACGGGAAGAGCCCACGGTCTTGCCGGGGAAATTCCCGAATCTGCTGGTCAACGGCGCGACCGGAATCGCGGTCGGAATGGCGACCAACATCGCCCCGCACAACGTCGGTGAGGTTTGTGACGCGCTGCTGGCGTATCTGGACAATCCGCAGCTGAGTGTTGCCGAGCTGATGCAGATCGTGCCCGGACCTGATTTCCCCACTGGGGGGAAAATTTGCGGGAAACGCGGCATCCTCGACACGTACTTAACGGGTCGCGGCAGCATCACCATTCGGGGGTGCTGTCATGTTGAAGAAGGTCGTGGGGGTCGACAAACGATCGTCATTACCGAACTGCCTTACGGCGTCCTGCGGGCCACCATCACGGAGAAAATCGCCTCGGCAGTCAAATCGGGGCAGATCAAGGATGTAGCCGCCGTTAACGACGCGTCGGACCGCAAGCACGAAGTTCGCATCGAGATCGACTTGAAACGCGACGCCAACGACGAGGTCGCGATCAACCAAATGCTTCAGTACACGCCCCTGCAAACGAACTACCACATGATGAACATCGCGGTGGTCAACCGCCGGCCGCGAACGCTGACGTTTCTGCAAATGCTGGAGCTCTACGTCGACCATCGTAAGGACGTTGTGCGCAGGCGAACGTCGTTCCTACTTCGCCGGGCGAAGCAGCGAGCCCACATTCTTGAGGGACTGATCCTCGCGCTGGGTGACATTGACGAAATCATCGCGCTGATCAAAAACTCCGCCGACCCGGCGACGGCGAAAAGCAACCTCATGGCCCGTCCGCTCAAACTTACGGAGGAGGCGACGCTACGAAATTTGCTGGCGGAATCCTTCGTCAATCGGTTCGGCGAAGCGGAACATCATCTGACCGCCGTCCAGGCCGGCGCTATCCTGTCTATGCAACTTCAAAAGCTGACGGGCTTGGAAATCGAAAAACTCGCCGCTGAACACAGCAAGCTTTCGGAGGAGATTGAGGGGCACGAAGCGTTGCTTCGCAGTGACAGCCTCCTCCAAGACGTGATCCGCGAAGACCTCCACGAGATGAAGCTGGCATACAAAAGCAAACGCCGCACGGAAATCATCGATGCCGTAACTGAATTCAGCATGGAGGAGCTCATTCTCGACGAGCAGGTCGTCGTCACGATCTCGCGCGAAGGGTACATCAAGCGTACGGACACCGAGTCTTACCGCAAGCAGGGACGCGGCGGCAGAGGCGTGCGCGGAAGCGCCAAGAAAGATGGTGACTTCCTCGAACACTTGTTCGTTGTTTCAACCCACGACTATCTACTGTTCTTCACCGATCGGGGACGGGTCTACTGGGCCAGGGTGTTCGACCTCCCGGCGATGAGTCGAACGTCACGTGGTCGATCGATCGCGAATCTGCTCCAGATGCAACCGAACGAAGCCCACCGTGCCGTTCTTCCCGTTAAGGAATTCGAGGAATCGTTCGTCTTCTTCGCCACGGCCAAGGGAACGGTCAAGAAAACGCCGATGAGCGCCTACAGTCGACCACGTGCGAGCGGAATTATTGCGATCTCGCTCGACGCGGACGACTCGCTCATCAACGTCGAACGTACCTCCGGAGACAATGAGATCGTGCTCGGCAGCCGCAACGGCATGGCCGTCCGCTTCCCGGAGCAGGAAGTTCGCGCTATGGGGCGAAACGCCCGCGGCGTCCGCGGCATGACGCTTTCCCCGGGCGACGCCGTTGTATCCATGGTGGCCATCAATCCTGGTTCCTCACTCTTGACGATATGCGAACATGGCTACGGCAAGCGAACGGAGATTGAGGAATACCGAAAGACACGACGCGGGGGCAAGGGCGTGATCAACATCAGGACGACGGACCGAAACGGTCCGGTCGTCGCCATCCGCGCGGTCGACGACGACGACGAACTCATGCTGATCACAGCCAAGGGCATGATGCTCCGCACGGACCTAACCGCCGTGCGGGAGATCGGCCGGGCAACCCAAGGGGTTCGACTGATCCGACTCGGCGAGGGAGACACCGTCGTCGCAGCGGCCAAGATCGCCCGCGAGGAAGATCACGAGCCTGCGGGCGGCGAGGAGGGCTCCCCTGCGGATTCGACGACGCCACCATCGGACGAGGCAGCGCCTTCGACCGACGGCGCCGAACCCGACGATCCGCCAGAGGCGAACCCCGAATAGCACAATGTCACAACCGTTATGACGGTAAATGGGGAACGAAAATGACCTGTTTTGCCATTTTTCACTTGGCTTACCGGTTGCCGTGCCGAATAATAGACTCAGGAGGTCGCGAACAATGGGTCCGGGGCGAGTCAAACCGACAGGCGTGGGAGTTGTGCTGATGAAGACGATCGGTCGACCGGGGATTGTATCAGTCGTTGCGGTTGTCGCCCTTTCGGCAGCGCCGGCGATTGGTCAGACTCTTGTCGGTGGGCAGACCGCCCTCCAAAACGTCAACGCCGGAGCGCTCGCCGCACGCGCGCCGGGGAACATGGTGATCGCCGGTGTAGCACGGGCGCGTGAAGCGCGGAACTTCTTCCGTGCACCCATTGTCATCACCGAGACCTCGCGCGAGATGTCAGCCAAAGCGGTTTTTCTCGTCGACGCGATCGAAATTCTTCTGCAGCAGATCAACACCGCGCTGTTTTTCTTTGAGGACTTGCTACTGCGACGCGCGGGTTTCGATTCCATCCTGCCAAGTTTCGGCGCGGGCGGCGGGGACGAAACTCCGCCGGACGACACAACGAATCCGGATGACGGCGGACGTGGAGGTGGTCGAGGCGGCGGGCGGTAACGCCCTATCCCCCCAACCGTTGCACCTAGGTCGCTTCGTCGGGTTCGAGTCCCAGCTCGCTAGCAACGCCCTGCAACGCTTGAATGCAGTTCTCGACATGCTCGCTCAGTTCCAGCCCGAGCAGCACAGCTCCTTCACGAATGTCGTCACGGGAGACGGCGGCTGCAAACGATCGTTGCTTCATCTTCTTGATGATGCTCGACACCTTCATACCGACCATCCGCGTTGGGCGAACGAGGGCAGCGGCGTAGATGAAGCCGCTCAGCTCGTCGACGGCGAAGATCGTCTTTCGAATGGGTCGATCGCGCGGATAGTCATCGAGATTCCACGGCACGTGAGCGAGGACAGCGCCGACGACCTCCTCATCGCACCCCGCTTTTCGCAAGATTTTCGCACCTTCCCGCGTATGTTCGGGCGGTTCCGGCCAGCGCTCGTAGTCGAAATCGTGCAGCAATCCAGCCAAACCCCACAGGGACTCATCCCCGCCCAGAAGCTTCGCATAGAAACACATCGACGCCTCGACGCACATCGCGTGGCGGATCAGCGCTGGGTTTTTTGTGTATTCGTTGAGGATACTCCAGGCTTCCTCGCGGTTCATGTTCAACCTCTTGCAAAACCAGGGGGGAATGCTTTCGCACGACATCGTGCAGCACACGGCCCTTTGACACGACAAGGCCATACGGTACGATGAAACCGGTGCGCACCGCAAGCCCGACCAAAGCATCACGGGAGAGCTTTCTTGCCATCCAAAGAACGAGTCGTGTTCGACCCGGCGGAGTTGGCGGTCGCTCTAAGCCACTACGACCTGGGCGTCATCGAATCGATCACGGACTTCCCGCGCGGTTCGCGCCGTAGCCCCAAGGTCGGTATCGTTGCGGAGAAAGGTAAGTTTCTGCTCAAGCGGCGTTCCGCGCTGCGAGCCAAGCCTGACCGCGTGCGCTTGATCCACGGTGTGCAGGCGACCCTTGTCGACGCCGGATTCCCGCTGGCCCGTTTGATCGTTACGCGCGATACCAAGGAGACGTTCGTCCAAATTCGCGAGCGCGTGTACGAGCTCTTCGAGTTCGTCGCCGGGCACGCCTTTGGGCACACGCCGGGCGAAGCTCGCGACGCCGGCTTGGTGTTGGCGCGGTTTCACAAGATCACAGCCGATCTAGCCGCAACCTTCACCGTCCCGGTTCCCCACGGCGACTACCACGACGCCGCTGCCATTCGCACCGGTCTTTGTGCGATCGGCTCGACGCTGAGTTCACACGACAGTTTCACCGGCGACGACGCCGAGCTTGCAACACTGACTCAATTCCTTCTTGAGCACTACGACCGCTCGGCCTCAGCGACGAACGACTTTGGATTCAGCGACCGGCCGGGGAGAATCATCCACTCCGACTGGCATCCCGGCAACGTCCTGTTTCGCAAGCAGAAAGTTCTGGCAGTCGTCGACTACGACTCCGTGCGCTACGCGCGAAGAATGATCGACATCGCCAACGGTGTACTGCAGTTCTCGATGATCGCCGGGGGTGATCCAGCCACTTGGCCCGAACATCTTGATGAGGAGCGGTTGCGTAGTTTTCTCGCGGGTTACGAGTCGCTCCAACCGTTGGCGGTGGATGAACGGGCCTGTATGCCCCACCTGATGGCGGAAGCATTGATCGCCGAGTGTGTACCGCCGATCACGGAAACGGGCTCGGTCGGACAGTGGGCGGGCTTTCGCGTGCTCCAGATGGTGCGGCGTAAGCTAACGTGGCTCGAGGCCAACGCCGATCGCGTCGTGAAAGCCCAAACGGTATAATCACACCCGGCTAGGCAAACGGCCCGACATCGGAT
>JADFRO010000161.1 GCA_022561255.1 Planctomycetota bacterium
GAACGTGATCGAGTCGCCGAACTCCGGCATTCGCCGGAGAACGGGGCGCGTGACTCGTTGGACGGACGGTTCGATGGTGCTCCGCTGGGTGGCCTCGGCGCTGATCGAGACGGAGAAGTCGTTCCGCCGGATCATGGGCTGGAAGCAGTTGTGGATGCTCCAGACCTCCCTCGACAGCTTCGCCGACAGCAACGGAGTTGATCAAGAACGCAGGACTGGATAGCGTGTCAAACAACGAGACGCCATCGAACCTTCAACTGGCAATGGGACATACTCCGGGAAATATCCGGTTTACGGCGTAGAATTCTCGCCAAGTGCGTGGACAACGCCATTGAGTGAGATCTCAATGGCGGCGTCCGACCAGTCGCCGTTGTCGTCGGCCGAGCAGTCGCCGAGCGCGGGCGTGGCCCCCAGGTCGACGTGAATTATCAGGTTGCCTAGCTTGTCCGTTGGGTGTGTTCCGCTGGGTGTCAGGCAGTGCGTCCCACTAACGAACCTAGCCTTATAAAACACCTCCGGTTCGAAGCCGTTCAGGATAACCTGCACGATCGTCTTGTTCTGCCCCGCAACGTAGTTCAGGATGCCCATGCCGCTCGCCCCACCAGGCGCGTCAGCCGTAATCGTAAAGGCTGGGATTCGCACGGCTGCCAGGGCCACACCGACGAGTAGACACACAGAAAGAGCGCACGGGATACGAATGGATCTAAACATTGTTCTTCCTCCAAACAAATGACATGCCGTCCGGATCGCCCAGAGCTACGCGCAGAGGGCGGTACCGTTCGATTCGCTGCGCTTCCCAAGTTACCGGGGAAAACCACCAACTGTCAAAGAAAACTTTTACACGTCCGACATACGATCCTCTCTTCCTACCGCAGAGTGACAGTATGAGTCACATTTTATGTGACTTGTCATGGGTCGATTTGAAGTGGTGGAAAACTGCGTGATGATATGGGTCGTGGCGTCAGCGTTAAGTTCGGTAGTATTGGTGGGGCTACACCTCGCAAACTGTGTAAGTGCGGGGTTAGCGACCCGAGTCGGCGAGACCGGGTGAGGCCAGCCGTACGTCGCCCATGACCGAAAGTGTCGCGATTCCGAGCGATGCCCCTTCATTGCCGCTCGGGAATGAAATCCGCAGGCGGGTCGGTTGAACGGGACATTCCACCCGGCGAACATCAAACGCGGCTCCGACGCGTTGCCAGCCCGAAGAACGCGGGGCATCAAAAGCAAACGATACGCTATCGCCGGAAGCATCGAACGCATCAAGCGCTACGGCGTAGCCAAGGGCGTCGAAGTTCACGTCGAGTACCAACGAACGGGGCTGACCGTGGATAGCGATGGGAGGCAAGTGAAGCGCGATGACGCGTCCGCTACGGTCGTCGCCTTCCGGCAGCGCGACGCCCGGCTGCAAACGAATCTCAAGGTAGCGCACCTTGTCATCTTTGCAAACCTGCAGGGATACGTGGCCCGGGACGCGCGAGGCGCTTTCGATGATGGGAAACAACTCACGGTCGGCAAAGCCAAATACGACGGTCTCGGTGGAATCGTGCGTCATCGCGACCCTACGGAATCAAGACCACCTTGCCGCGAACGGCGCGCGACTCGATGTAGCGATGCGCCTCGGCTACGTCTCGTAGCGGGTAGGTGCGATCGACAGCCGGCTTGATAACGCCGTCACGAAGCAGGTCCAATCCGCGCCGAAGCTCGGCCATACTTCCCATGAACGAGCCGCGTAGCTGATGCTGCCGGAAGATCAACTCTTTGAAGTTGATCGTCGAGCTTATCCCCCCCACCAAGCCGAAGTTAACGAAGATTCCGCCCACGCGGAGCGCTCGCAAGTTCTCGGCGAAGACGCTGCCGCCGACATTGTCGATGACGGTGTCGACGCCGACGCCGTCCGTCCAATCGAGCACCTTGTCGGTGAAACTCGTCTCATTGTAGTTGATCACGAGGTCAGCGCCGGCCTGTCTCGCGGTTTCGACTTTCTCCGGCGATCCGACCGTCGCCGCAACCTTCGCACCGAGGGCTTTTGCCATTTGCACGCAGACTTGCCCGCTTCCCGAAGCTCCAGCCTGAACCAACACGTGACTTTTTGCGTTTACTTCGCCCAGTGTTTCCACAGCGTGGACGGCTGTCATGAGAACCAGCGGCATGGCTGCCAGCTCGTGCTTGGCAAGACCCGTCTGGTCGCGCAGTACGTAACGCGCCGGCATGCGAATGTATTCGGCGTTGCCGCCCCAGGCGTGCGTGCCCGTTACTTCGAAACTCGGCGCGCGATTTTCCGGTCGAACGTCGGCGTCGACCGGATCCATCGGGTAGCCCGGTGCCGCGATAACGTCGTCACCTTCGCGCCAGTCGTTCACGCCCGCCCCAACCGCCGCAACCGTACCGGCGACGTCGGCACCTAAAACGTGTGGGAACGCGATGTCGGAGAAGACGGCTCCCATGCGCAGGTAGAGGTCGTATCGGTTGATGCCGCACGCGGCAACTCGAATGGTGAGCTCTCCCTCCGCCGGAGCGGGCTCCGCGACGTCCTCGTAGCGAAAGACGTCTGGTTCGCCAAACTGGTGAAAGACTGCGGCCTTCATGCCTGCTGTTTCCGCCTGGGACAAGGAGATTCGACCTCGGTCGGCCTCGCGGGAGGATTATATCGGAACTTGAGATTCGATTCGACCCCGCCCAAATCGACTCCTACTAATCGTTGTCTCACGCGACGTCGCGGGGTGCGGCGGCTGGAGCGTGAAAGAGGGGGGAAGCGTGCAGGGGAACGGGTATCTTCAGGACAACGGTGTGGTTTCGCCCCGCGAACCGGGTGCGGGCTCAGCGGGTTCATGCGATGGTTCGCGTCGCTCACGTTTGGCTGCGGTGATCCTTTTCGTCCTCGTCGTTCTCTACGCATCGTTGCTACCTTTTGACTTTGCACCCTCACCGTATCAGGCGGCGGACGCATACGGGCTCGTACAAGTACGCTTCGTGGAACCACCGCTGGACGACATTATCACGAACGTCCTGGTGTACGTGCCGTTGGGCTTCTTGCTTGTCTACGGTGGACGGTCACGTCGGGGTGTCGGCCGGGTACTGGCGGCCGTTTTGGTCGGTACGTTCGTCAGCTGCCTCGCGGAAGTACTGCAAACCGGAATCGTTTCGCGCGTTGCGTCGCATACGGACGTTCTTCTGAATGGGATCGGCGCCGCGATCGGAGCGGCGGTGGGAATTTTGGCGAATCGATTCGGAGCGCGCATGCGCGGGCAGTTGCGGACGGCAATCCAGCACCGCCCGTTCGCAGTCGCCGTGGGTGCACTAACGATCGGACTGCTGCTATACAACCTCGCGCCGTTCGACTTCATCACAAGCGCAGCAGGACTTCACGAGTCCTTTGGACGCGCTCGATGGAACCTTCTGGGCACAACGACTGTCGCGATCGGCGATCCGCCGTTCTCCAGGCTCGTCGCGCAGATTTCCGGAGCGGCGTGGTTCGTGCTGTTGGGTTACGTTGCGGCCCTAGCCGGACGGGAGGCGGGAAGGCATCCCGTTCCCTCGTTCGTCTCTGCGATCAAGAGCGGCGCGCTCCTCATCTGGTTGATCGAGTTGATGCAGCTTCTGACGATGTCTCACGTTTTCGATCTGTCCAGTGTTGTGTTGAGATGCCTCGGGGTCGGCTTTGGGGCATGGTGTGCGGTGTTTGTTGTAGACCAACTCACACAGTCACAATGGCGCTTTCATCGCAAGTTGGCTGTCCCAACGCTCTTCGTCGGGTTCGTGCTGATGTTTCAGTTGTCGCTACGTTTGATCGACACGGCCGACCACAGCGGTTGGTCACTCACCGCGTTCAAATCAAGCACGATTTGCTGGTGGCCGCTCGAGTCCTACTGGCGTCAGTCGCTCTCCCAGTCGTTTGCGGGCATCCTTTCGACGCTCGTTGTCCACGGGACGATGGTCGCGACGATTGCGCTTCTCCTGCTGCGGATGGGATACGTTCGTGCTTGGTGGGTCGCGGGCGCGGCCGTTACGTTGGTCAGCATCGGCACCGAGTTCCTTCGGGCAGCCACCTTCTCGCATTCCGCCGATTTAACGGGGCCGGTTCTCGCCGTTGTCAGCGCTTTCTTTGTGGCACGAGCGTTCCTACTGATCGATGGGACCGATGCCGTACCGGCCATCGACCCGAGCGGCGTTGTGATCGCCCGGGATCGATAGCCTATCCACGTCACACACCGCTTGTGATATCTCCGCCGCGTGTCGGTGGCACATCTCCCCGTCGTCGGGTCCGCGCGTGCCACTGCGACTTTCCTGGATTATGGCGTCGTCCCCAGCTATCCTTCACATCGTGAGGCGACGAAAAGAGCTGCCAACGCGGCTTCGGGAAAGTACGATCGGAGGCGAACCGTGGAAACATCCACGCAGCGTTTGACGCCGCGTTCCGCATCCGCTTCCGGCGGCGCGGATGCGAGACATTCCGTCCAACACGCGTTCGAGCCTGAGTGGGCGGCGCTGGACGACGAATCGCTTCTCGATGTGCGTCTGTGTGATCTAGGGCTCAAGCTGGCGGGCACTTGGCTGGGGCGGCCGATCGCTCAACTCCAACGGGAATTGGTCGCGCAGGACATCCGCTGTAAACCGCACTTCTGGCTTTCGGACGAGTGGTTTACGCCCGACGGGGTTCCGGGCGTTGCGGTCCCGTTCTATCTAGCGCATCCGCGCCTCGCCGAGTTGGAAAAAACGCAGATGCTCGAGGTCGAGGGTGGAACGTTCGAATGGTGCATGCGGATTTTACGGCACGAGATGGGCCACGTGATCGACAACGCGTATCGACTCCATCGTAGGCGGAAGTGGTCGCAGCTCTTTGGGCGTAACGCGAACCCTTATCCCGAATACTATCATCCCAAACCCTACAGCAAGAGCTACGTTCTTCACCTGGACTACTGGTACGCTCAGGCGCATCCGGCGGAGGATTTTGCGGAGACTTTCGCTGTGTGGCTGACACCCGGCTCGAAGTGGGACGTTCGTTTCGCCGGTTGGCCGGCGCTCAAAAAGTTGCAGTATATCGACGAGTTGATGGCGTCTGTCGCCGGCAAGCCGCCGCCCGTTGTCAACCGCGAGCGCGTAACGCCGCTGCGACAGATGCGCACAACGCTCCGCGAGCACTACCGGAAAAAGCGAGCGAAGTACGGCGACGTCCACCCGGACTTCTACGACCGCGACCTGCGCCGGTTGTTCGCCAGCACTGCTGGAGCGGAGCGTGGTGAATCGGCTGCTCGTTTTCTCCGGCGGGTTCGCAATGACCTGCGGCGGATGGTAGCCCGCTGGACCGGTGAATATCAGTACACGATCGATCAGGTGCTCAAGGAAATGATCACGCGGTGCGACGCGCTGCAGCTACGGCTCGATCGCTCGCCCGAGCGGACCAAGCTGGAACTCAGCGTTCTCTTGACGGTTCAAACGATGAACTACCTCCACAGCGGACGGCATCGCGTAGCCCTATGAAAAAGCTTCGGGTTTTGATACTGGTTGATGAGGCGTTCGTCCCGCGCGACAGCATTGTCGGCCTGACCGATAAGCAGATCGCTCCGTGGAAAACGGAGTTCGACGTCAAGGTTACGCTTGAGGAGCTTGGGCACGAGGTCAAACTTCTCGGTGTCGCGGGCGAGCTGGAGGTGGTCCGTAAGGATCTTGACGACTTCAAGCCCGACATCGTGTTCAACATGTTGGAGGAGTTCCGTGGCCAGAGCGTCTATGTTCCGTATCTTCTCGGTTACCTGGAACTTCGGCGGCAGCCCTACACCGGGTGCAATCCCGGCGGTATGCTGCTGAATAACAGCAAGGCGCTCGCTAAAAAGATTCTGCGGTATCACGGCGTTCCGATTCCGGACTTCGCCGTGCTTTCGCGCGGTGCGCCTTACAAACGCCCCAAGCGTCTTGCGTTTCCGTTGATCGTAAAGTCGACCACGGAGCACGGATCGGTCGGCATCTCGCGGACGTCTATTGTTCGAGACGATCACAAACTCCGCAAACGTGTCGAGTACGTCCACGATGAACTGGAGACGGATGCGCTCGTGGAAGCGTACATCGACGGGCGAGAGCTTTACGTCGGCATTATGGGAAACGATCGACTCAAGGTGCTGCCCACTTGGGAGCTGCTCATCACCAAGCGTCCCAGGGGAACGCCCGTGATCGCAACGGAAAGGGTCAAATGGGATCTAGCCTACCAGGTGAAGGCGGGCGTCAAGACGAAGGCCGCCAAGAACCTCGATGGGCGTTTGGTTCGTCGTATCGCTCGCGTTTGTAGGGAAGCCTATCGCGCGCTGGGTCAGACGGGATACGCTCGCATGGACCTTCGTCTCTCACCGGAGGGCGAGGTGTACCTTCTGGAGTCCAACCCGAACCCGCAGTTGGCCTACGGTGAGGATTTCGCGGAGTCCGCTCACGCCGTCGGCGTGCCGTACGATCGCCTCATTCAGCGCATCGTTGCGCTCGGCATGGAATCCAACGGCGTCTGGACGGGGTGAACTGCGCTGTGGAGTCGACGGCTACGTTCCGCACGAAGTCAACTTGACTGAGCAGCCGATTCGAGTGACGAGGATCTGGTAGAGCTCGTCGTGCCGCCGCCACAATCACCCCCCTTAGAATCGGCGGGCAATAGCCCGCCCTACGCTTTGCCCGACCTACCTGGGTCGATTGCGTTGCTCTGCCCATCGTCGACATTGGTGCCACCGAACTCTGTTCCACACTCCGGACACCGACGTTCAAGTTGCCCGCGCAGGTCGTAACCAGAGTATGTCCCATTGCCAGTTGAAGGTTCGATGGCGTCTCGTTGTTTGACACGCTATCCAGTCCTGCGTTCTTGATCAACTCTGTTGCTGTCGGCGAAGCTGTCGCGGGAAGCCTGG
>JADFRO010000162.1 GCA_022561255.1 Planctomycetota bacterium
CTGTGAATCCACGTCGGTCTGGTACGCGACACGCGTATGTCATCCTGGAACTTCGGCGTGAAGAGGCCCCATACCCCCGGACTTGGCTTGTATTGGCAGGGTCCATTCTGGTAGAATGCGGTGGTCTCTCCGGTGATGGCGTTTCAACTCGTTGCGGAGAAAGAGCCATGTCAGGACGCATGTCAAAAAGAATGATCGTCGCGCTAGTTGTTCTTTTCGTAGCGCCGTTTACGGGCGTCGTACGCGCCCAGGACGCCGAAGTTGAAGTTATCATTGAACTGGTCCCCGATCAGCCCGGCCCGTACGGCGGCGCCGAGACGGTGACCGTGGACGTCTGGCTGCACAGCCAGGTTTCGTTCGACGCGTTTCTGCATGTCGTGCAGCTCGACTTCTCGATCAGCGATCAGGCATTACGGCTCGGCGAGACGTTCCAGTTTGATCTCAGCTCGATCCCAAAGCCCCAGGGCGACTTTTCAGTAGGTGCCGCAATGCCGGTCCCCTTGGCTGGGATCATGCACGGCGGTATTGTTTTCCAGGAGGACCTTCTTCTGCTTCCGGCGGAGGGTTCCCTCCACATCGGAAGCCTCGGTGTCCGGCTCCCCGCCACGGTGGGGGTCTACCGTCTCGACGCCTTGAATCGTGATACCACGGATTCAATCCTCAGCGCACAAATAGAGGCAAAGTTTTTTCCGGGAGGGGACCACTGGCGGGCATCGGAGGGCGATATCGCGGGGGGAACTTTTGACTTTGTCGTGAATGGCCCTCCGATTCCGACGGTCTCCGAGTGGGGGACCATCGCGCTAGGGCTCTTGGTGCTCGTGGCGGGCACAATCGTAATACGCGCTGGTAGACGGTATTGCTCCTCCGCTGGTGTCTTTGGCGTGCTGTTTCTACTTGCGCCGTCAGGAAGTTGAGGAGACGAGCTCACTCGGGCGCCGCAACGATGCGTCGAGTTCGCCGCGCTCGATCAGGCTGCTAAGGCGGGCGATGCGTCGGTATCTTCCCGACCGCCAGTCGCCCGGCGTCATACCGGCTGAGTTCATCGCGTCGCGTAGCTGGCGAATCCCTTCTCGCAGCGTCCAGCGCATCGAGAGTTTCGGGCAGGCGTCCGAGAGCTTCGTTCCGTCGACGCGATAGCTTCGTCGATCAAACGCGCCCGTGGGAACAACCCGCGTAGTGTGGGGGATCAACTCCGTGACCATGTCCGCCACGTCGATCACGCGGAAGTTTTCCTTGGAAGCAACGACGTTGAAGGTGTGACCGGCAACGCGCTTGTCCGGCGCGGCGAGCACGGCTGCATAGGCTCGGGCGACGTCCTCGACGTGAATCAGCGGTCGCCACGCTCGGCCTTCGGTCTGCATGTCGATTCGACCGTTGGTAAAAGCCGCCCCGACGAAGTCGTTGACGACCGTGTCCAGGCGAAGTCGCGGCGAAACCCCGTACACCGTGCCGTTGCGGAGGAGCACCGGGGCAAACGTGTCGCTGTTCATACGCGAAAGTTCGCGTTCACATTCGAGTTTCGACTTGGCGTACGCACTGAGGGGATGGGTTACACCGTCCTCGCGGATGAGTCCGCTTTCGTCGCGGCCATAAACGGCGCACGTTGACGCGAACAGGAACCGCGATATCTGCGCGCGTTTGCAACACTCAGCCAGGCGTATCGTGGCGGACAGGTTGATTTCCTCGGTGAGCTGAGGGTCGATTTGGTCGTCAAAATCCTCCGGCAGAGCGGCCAGGTGAACAACGGCGTCGAACGACAGCAGGTCGCTCCACTCAATGTCGCGGAGATCCGTATCGTAGCTGGGGACGGTCTCGCGCGTTCGGCCGAACTCACAGGCACCGTACAGGTCGCAGTCCAGCCCGACCACGTCGAAGCGCGCGTTTTGCAGAACGCTTGCCATGACCGCGCCGATATATCCGCGATGTCCGGTGACCAGGACTCGCATTGTAATGAACTCCCTCTGGACCATCGATCGACGTACGGCGTAAGCAGCAACAAAGACGGCGACGATGGTCTTACGGTATCGGCTTGCGCATCGATCCGGCTTGACGGTCTGTGTGGCGAAGTGAATCTTCCAGAACGTGTCGCGGGACGCGCCGTTATCTGCGGGCTCACGCTGCGCTACTGGGATCGGGGATTGACAGGTTCAAGCGTGCTTACTTGTCATCGACTTTGTTTTCGCTGCCAATTCGGAAGACGCCGATCGCAACTGCGGCGGCGAGCAATGCACCGATCACGAAGCCAACGGCCATGTTCTGTGCGATGCAAGCGCCGGCGGTCATGAGCATGATGAGGAAGTCTCGCCTTCGACGCTGATCGCGGCATACGAGCGTAAGTTCGAGCCCGCTGAACAGTAAAAGCACACCGAGAACGGATTCCGGATAGGCGTCCAGCCACACCAGCAGTGAGCTACCCAGCGCGAGTGCGAGAACGATCTTTACGGTGCCGAGAATTACGACGCTTCCGCCCGTTCGTGCGCCGAAGCGGTACTGCGCCGCGAGTCCGCCGGCCCCGTGGCACATGGGCATCGCGCCGAACGGGCACGCTAGAATGTTCATTAGACCTACTGATATCGCCACACGGCGCGGCGCGGCGGATCGTTTCGGGAACAGGTCGCTCGAAAGGGCACACACGGCGATGACGGAATTCAGTGTCGTCAGTGGAAGCTGCGGCAGTGCAGCCCGGCGAATGCCGTGGAGCCAATCCTGCGAGTTTCCAAGATCGGGCCACCGCCAGGCGAACCCAAAACGCGTGTTCGACAGGAGGGTTGGGTCGGCGGCGAGCAGTACGACGACGCCGATGGCGAACACCGCCAACGCGGCTGGAACACGTTTCGACTGATACAGGAGCAGAACGACGATAGCACACGCAACCCCCGTCGCAATGCTGTCATAGCCAATCCACACCCCCGTTTTCGCGATCATGGTGAAGCCGCCGGCGAGTAGCTTGAGCCCGAGCGCGAGCTGAAGACCTCGAACCACGCTACGGGGAATGATCCGGTTGAGCGTGTCGATCAGGCCGGTCAGGCCCAGCAGCAGGACGACCACGCCCGTGGCGATTCCGGCGGCGAGTATTTGCGACTCATTGAGACCCTCGGCGATGGCGACAGCCGCGATCGCCTTCATCGGCTGAACCGCCATGGGAATTCTGAAGGCCAATCCCGTGAAGACGTTCATCACGCCCGCTGCCAGTAGGGCGGGGCCGATCTGCAGCCCGCACTGATGGACCATGCCCACCAGCAGCGGAATGAACGTTCCGAGATCGCCGAGGGCGCCGGCGACTTCGGCTCGATCAAACCGTAGTCGAGGTTGTGGCTTTTCGCTGGAGGCGATGGTCATGCACGCTTCGATCAGAGCACTAGACGGTGCGGATGTCTCGCCGGGCGAGGACGATCGCGCCGATCACCCAACACGTAACCGCAAAGCCCAGCAGGATCAACAGATCGCCCACCGGCAAGGCGTGCTCGCGCAGCACCCGAAGCGGTTTGTAGTAGTTCATTAACCCGAACGCCGAAAACCGGCGAATACTCTCGCTGAACGTCGCCAAAGTGTTGAGAACGAACGACGCCATGACAATCGCGAAGACTACGCCGACCGCCCGACCGCGACGGTCCGCCATGGCTGACACCATCCAAGCAAGCCCAGCAACAGCGAGATAGAGGCCAAAAAGGTTCGCGGCGATTACGACGAGATCGCTCAGGGCAATTGGTGCCTCCGCGCTGGACCACGAAGCTCCCAGCAAGCCACCCAACAAACCTCCAACGACGAGCAGGAGGCCGGAGCCGGTCAGCGCGATCGTCTCGTTCAGATAGAGTCCCAGTCGGCTGACCGGAAGAGCGAACAGTACATCAGCCGTGCCTCGATCAATCTCACCGGCGGGCAGACGGGTACAGAACATGATCGCATGCGTCCATGCGAGCGTGAGTACGACGGGATGGACCCATGGCATCGCGGATAGCGCCTCGGGTCCGATGGTTTCGGCCATGTCGGTCCCCAATAAGGCGGCGATGATGTACTGCACGAACTTTAGATTTTCGAGTACGTGCGACAGATCTTTTTGAAACGTTGGGAGGATGAATGCGAGCATGACCTGAAACGTGAACATCGCGAGGATGAATGCGGTCGTGGAGAACCACGTCTCGCGGATGGCTTTGCTGATTAGTCCGATGTTCACCATCGACACACGTCACTCGTAGTAGGTTTGGAAGACACGGCCCAGGTCCGGCTCGGAGATGCTAAGATCTTCAACTTTCTGTTTGGATACCCACCGCAGTAGCTCCGGCACGGGACTCGTCAGGGCGGCCGTCCATCGCCCGTCGCCCCGCTCCAACATTTCAAGGAAACTCGGAACTTCGGGTGGTTGCGTATCACTCGAATCTGACCACCGGATCGTGACGATGCGGCGCGCTCTTTTTCTCAGGTCGTCGAGACTGCTTTCCTCGACAAGTCGTCCGCGTCGAAGTATGGCAACGCGATCGCATAGTTGGTCGACCTCGCTGAGCGTGTGGCTTGAAAGAAAGACCGCGCTCCCTTCGGAGGCGAACTCGCGAAGCAGGCTATGGAGCGTCTGCTGCATGAGCGGATCGAGCGATGCGGTCGGTTCGTCGAGTACGAGCAGTTTGGGACGATGGGCCAGCGCGAGTATCAGGCCGAGTTTCTGACGCATGCCGCGCGACATGTCGCGCACGCGGACGGCGGGATCCAGGCCGAACGCTTCGGCGAGTTCCATGCCATATGCCTTAAGGTCGAGGCGACGTATGGCGCTGAAGAGGCTGAGGGCATTGCGGCAACAAAGCCACGGATACAACCGGACGTCGCCGGGCATGTACCCGACGTCGGTCTTGATGACGTGTGACGCGGACCAGCAGTTGCGGTCGAAGATACGAGCGCCACCGGAGGTCGGTCTCAGCAATCCCAGCAGGACGCGAATCGTGGTCGTCTTTCCCGCGCCGTTGGGCCCCAGGAACCCGTAGATGCAGCCCTTGGCAACGGTCAGATCCAGATTCTCCACACCGACGCTACGGCCGTAGCACTTAGTTAGATTTTGGATCGCTATCGCAGTCATGCTCTCGGACGCCGGTGCCACGCGGCCGCATTGTCGGAGTTTCGCCGGCGGTTGTCGATCTTCCTCCGCCGTACTCTCGATTCCAACTTAGGCGTCGGAGAGGTTAGAGCATCGTGCGGAGTTCGTCGCAGATGAATTCGACGTTCGCCTCTGTGAGTTCGTGGTGGAACGGTAGTGCGATGGTGCGGGCGGCCAGTGCCTCACATACGGGGAAATCTCCGGGCTTGAACCCGAAACGCTCGACGTAAAACGGCTGAAGGTGGATCGGAGCGAAGTAGTTGCTGCATCCGATTCCCCGATCCGATAGCAATCGCAAGATGCGGTTGCGGTCCGCCTCCGCGTATTCATCCGAAAGGCGCACGACGAAGACGAACCAACTCACGTCGACGTCGGGACTGACGTGCTGGAGGCTCACACGCTCCTCGCCCGCGAGGCGCTCCCGATAAAGTGAATAGACTCGACTTCTTTCGGCCATGATCTCGTCGATACGCCCGAGCTGCGCGATACCGAGCGCGGCGTTGATGTCGCTCATGCGATAGTTAAATCCCATTTGTCCATGAGCGAGCCAGCCGGTGCCGTCACGCCCCTGGTTGCGCATCGCGCGACAGGATTCGGCCACGGCCACGTCGTCGGTGACGATCATTCCGCCCTCGCCGGTGGTGAGTTGCTTGTTGGGATAGAATCCGAAAACACCAGCGTGCCCCAACGAGCCCGCGGGCTTGCCCCGGTAGCGACTGCCGAGGGCTTCGCAGGAGTCCTCGATCACGCGGAGATCGCGCTCTTTGGCGATCCTGTCGATGGCGTCCATGTCGACGACCTGGCCAAAGACGTCCACCGGGATGATCGCTCGGGTCCGCTTGGTCACGGCCTGTTCGATCCGGTTGGGGTCGATGTTCCAGGTGTCGGCGTCGACGTCGACGAAGACGGGCGTCGCACGCTCCATGAGAATGCAGTTGGCCGAGGCGATGAAGGAAAACGGGGTTGTGATAACTTCGTCACCGTCACCGATGCTTGCGGCGCGAACCAGCAGGTGAAGCCCGGCGGTCCCGCTCGAACAAGCCACGGCGAAGTTCGTATCACAGTAACGGGCCAGCGCCTCCTCAAACTCGGGCACCTTCGGACCCAAGCTCAGGTTGGGCGTTTTCAGCACCGCGATTACCGCGTCGATTTCCGCCTGCGTAACGTTTGGGCGGGCGAGAGGAATGGTTTCAGCCATGGGGCCAAGCTCCACGAGCGTGCGTGTCAGTCTTGCCAAGCGCGGGCGGGCCGCATCGTAGTGGAGATCGGGCGGCACCGATAATTCATCCTCGAAACACCCTACGCCACATGAACCAAACCGCGTTGTTGGTGGCGTCAGGCGCTCCGTGCCGGCAACCGCCGGTCTCCGAAAAAAGGGCTAAGATATCGCACGACCGAATCGATGAACGCGTCGGCGTCAGACCATGGGCACTTCGTCGTCATAATCCTGGTCCGAGGTTGGCGATCGCCGGGCCGATGTCGTTCCGGAGCCCGATTCTTGGTTGATGATCCGGGCGCACGTGTTCCAGCGGAGAATCGCCTCCAGGTTTCCCGGGGGGTGAATGGCGTCCGCTTTGTCATAACAAAGCATCGCTTCTCGCAACCAATCGTAAGCGGCGTGGAACGCAATCCCGGGCTGCAGTTGTGCCTTGCCCCATCGTTCCAGAATTACACCGGCATAATAAGCGCGTTCGTATTCGCCATGCAGTCGTATCAGGAGATCCTGTACGCTCTTCAATGGAACTTGGCAGCCCCGCCCGAATTGGTCCGT
>JADFRO010000163.1 GCA_022561255.1 Planctomycetota bacterium
CGGGACGCGGACACCTACACCGTTCAGCTAACGGTACTTGACCAGTTCGGAACGCCGGCGACGTTGGAGAAAGCGATCACCGTGATTACGCCGGTGGGCAACCTTGCACCGATGGCCATCATCGCCACGGGACCGCGCGCCGCGGGTGTGGGCTCGACGCTCACGTTCGACGGACGCTTGTCGTTCGATCCCAACGGCGACGAAATGACGTTCCTCTGGACCTTCACGCTCGACGGGGTGATCGTTGACACGATGACGGATTCTGTTGTGACCAAGTTGTTCGACGTGGCTGGCACCTATACCGTCGTCCTGGAAGTCAAAGACGACTCGGGTCTAGCTGGTGTGACGGATCCCGAGATCGTGATTATCACGGCCGGCGGACTGATCTTCGAGCCGCCGCCGAGCGACCCGCTGCCCGGTGGGAGCAGTGGCGAGCCAGTCGACAGCGCGCTTCAGCGTCCGGCGGGGCGTATCTGCGGATTCGGTATGATCTTGAGTTTGTTCGGGTCGCTCGCGGGACTCTGGAGCATGGGCATAGCACGCCGCCGCGTCCGTGGATAGCGGGAAGCGGCGAAGGTAGAGGATTCATGGATTTTCGCGGCCCCGCTCGGCGTTTTCCGACGCCGGGAGGGGCCTGTCTTTTCGGCGGCTGCGTTGGCGGTATACTGTCCGTCGATGTCGACAGGAACACCGAGAGAACGACCGACGTATAACGGCGCGATTCGCCAGGTGGGCGGCGTCTGCATCGCGCTGTCGGCCTTTCTTCTCGCCGTCCCGCACGCGTCGTTCCACGCCAACGGTCGATCCAAGACCGTCACGGCGTCAGCCGCATGTCTCGTTCTGACGCTTCCCAGTGTCGCGGACGTGACAGCCGGACCTGACGTAACCTCACCGGCTGCGAGCGTGGCATCGTTCAGCACCTTGGCGCTGCCGCTTGTTGCGTCGGTCGTTGATGTTTGTTTCCTGCATCAGGTCACCGTCTCTCGGATGGGCGGGCTGTACGGCCCGTAGGCGTGCTGCATCATTCCCCTGCTGCTCGCGAGCTTCCCTTAAAGTTCGCGGCGTCCGACGAATTGCTCTTGCGTTTGCATACTCGAAATCATTGCCCCAACAAGAGTTGATCTAAAATGTCCATTACAGCCACCGCGTCATCGATGTGGAAGAGCGTATCGGGCTTACCGAAGAAGGTGTTCGGCACGCGAAACGATCGATTGCTAAAGGCGTACAAGCTCCAGATCCCCTCGATCGGAGCGTACGAAGACGCTCTGCGAAACGGATTCGATGAAGCGTTGGCCGAGCAAGTCGCCCAGGCGCGGGTCTCGGAAGCGCCGGACGAAGAGCGCGAGGCGCTGTTGCAGAAAATCCACGTTGAGCTCAGTGAAGACCTCCGCACGCGCGTCGACGCCTTGCGAATCCGCGTTCGAGAGCACCACGCTTCCGTCGATCAATGGTGGGAGTCGCTGCCCGAGTCGGACCGTCTCGACGAGCATTATCGCGAAGAATACCGCAAGCGGTTCGCCGGCGTTATCGAGCGACTCGATCGAGAAGACATCTCCTTTGAGGCGTTCGCTGTCTTACGCGAGGCGTCGCGCCGCGCGAGAGATCATCGGCAGTTCGACTGCCAGCTTGTGGGCGGCCGCGTATTGTTCGAGGGGAACATCGCCGAGATGCGGACCGGTGAGGGAAAGACGATCGTGTGTCACCTCGCGGCGTTACTCACCGCGATGGCGGGCAAAAAAATTCACGTCATCACGGTCAACGATTACCTCGTGAAGCGCGATGCCGAGTTCGCCGCGCCGATTTTTGAACTCCTGGGGATTACGGTCGGATACATCCAAAGTCAGATCGATCCCGGCGGTCGCGAAGGGATTCGCCGTGATGCCTACGCATGCGACATCACATACGGTACGAACAGCGAGTTCGGCTTCGACTATCTGCGCGACAACATGAAGGTTCGACTTGAAGAGCAGGTTCAGGGTCCGCTCGATTTCGTCATCGTCGACGAGGTCGACTCGATTCTCATCGACGAAGCCCGCACCCCGCTGATCATCTCAGGTCCCGCCCGAGACGACGTCACGCGATACCCCCGCGCCCACAAGGTGGCCGACGAGCTCGTTCGGCGCCAGGTGGTTTGGGACCGGAAGGTAACGGCGACCGTGGCGAAGTTCGACGGTGACACCGGGAACATCCCCAAGCTCATGGATGCGATGTCAATTTTGGGTTTCAGTAAGCGGCAAACGGACGACGCTTCCGAGTCCACGGAGGCGGACGAATCCGCGGACGAAGGCAAGGAGGAGCGACCGGCGCTGGGGCCGGACTTCCTAACGGACGATCACGTCGAGGCGATTCAGTTCTACGAGAACGACGTTCTCAAGATTACACCGGCCGAGCAGTATCGACGGTTCTTCATCGTGCAAGTAGAGCGCAAACAAGTCGGACTCACCCACGAGGGCGTGACCATCGCGCAGGATCTTCTCGACTTGGGAAGCCTCTACAGCGGCAGCAACATGGAATGGCCTCATCTGATCGAGTCGGCACTGAAGGCGTCCAAGGTGTTCCAGCGTGACAAGGACTACGTCGTCCAGAACGGAGAAATCATCATCGTCGACCCATTTACAGGTCGATTGATGCACGGGCGACAGTGGTCCGACGGGTTGCACCAAGCGGTCGAGGCGAAAGAAAGCGTTCGGGTCAAAGAGGAAACGCAGACTCTCGCGACGATCACGATCCAAAACTTTGTGAAGCTTTACCGCGTTAAGGCGGGCATGACCGGAACCGCGTTGACGGAAGCGACTGAGTTCGACAAGATTTACAAACTGGACGTTGTCGAGATTCCCACCAACCGTCCGGTCAACCGCGTAGACCATAATGACAAGATGTACCGCGACGTCGACGAGAAATACAACGCCATCGTCGACGAGATTTTCGAGATTCATCGGCGCGGTCGACCGGCTGATCCGTTTGTGATCAGTGACGTGCTCACGGCGCTCAAGCCGATTCTTGAAAAGCAAGGGAAGGACACGGCGCGGATCGACGAGGCTCTTCGCCAATTCAACGAAGCCGAGTTCGGTGATACGAAGGTCATCGCCTTTATGGCGGAGACTTACGACGAATTCATGGGCGACCTTGCAAACGGGCGACCGATCCTCGTAGGTACGACCAGCGTCGAGAACTCCGAGAAGCTCTCGAAATTGCTCGAACGGCGCTATGGTATCGACCACGAGGTGTTGAACGCCAAGAACCACGCCCGCGAGGCGGAGATCGTGGCGAAAGCGGGTCACACGACCATCCCCACAGTTGGGCGGGACAAAACTCCCCGCGGCAACGTCACGATCGCAACGAACATGGCCGGGCGCGGTACGGACATCAAGCTCGGAGTGGGCGTTGTGTATCCAACCTGCAAGGTTCCTGAAAAACTTCCCGACGGCGTCGAGCCGAGCAACTTGTATCCCGCCGGTGTCACCAAGTGCTGCATCCACTGCCAAGAGTACGACCCCGTGACGAACTGCGCCCACTGCTTTAAGCCCAAGATCGACTCGCGGTTCCCCGCCCTCGGACGTAACGTTTGTTCGGTCAATGTCCCCTGCGGTTTGCACATCATCGGCACGGAGCGCCACGAGGCGCGGCGGATTGACAATCAGCTTCGCGGCCGCGCCGGTCGCCAGGGTGATCCCGGATCATCGCGTTTTTCCCTATCATTGCAGGATGATTTACTGAAGCTCTTCATGTCCGACTGGATGCTCAAGATGATGGAGAAGCTCGGGTTCAGCGAGGGCACGAGCCTTGAAGACAAACGCCTTAGCAAAGGGATCGAACGTGCCCAGCGAAAGGTCGAAGAACGAAACTTCTCGCAGCGCAAGCACTTGCTCGAATGGGACGAGCCGATGGACTTTCAGCGTAAGGAATTCTACTCCGCGCGCCAGCGCATCTTGGAAGAGCGCGATCTTCCCGACCTGATTTTCGACACGATCGACAATTCAATCCAGACCACCTTGGATCAATACCTCAGCGGTCGATACAACCAGACGTGCATCGCCGAATGGTGTCGAGTCAATCTCGATCTCGCCATTGATGAGGACAGCATCGACGTCGAAGATTTCGAATCGGCCCAGTCCAGCATTCGCACGAAGGCGAAAGACGAAGCCTACGACATCATTCGTACGTCGCTCGGCGAGTACATCGACCCGGAGGAACCCCCCAGCAAGTGGGATGTCGGTGGGCTTGCACAGTGGGGACAGCGCATGTTCAAGTTTTCGATGACCCAAAACCAGCTTCGCAAGTTGGATCCGTCCGACATCGAGAACGAACTCTGTACCGCTGCCAACGATCATTACAACAATTTCGACTTAAGCGGCATCACCATTTACTTGAACCGGGAGTATCCCTACGACGCACTGGCGGAGTGGGCCAGAACCAAATTCAACATCGATGTCGAGCCGACCGAGTTGTTGGATACGCCTCAGAATGAGATCGCCGAGATGCTCGACCGGCGTGTTCGCGAATCCTACCGGGTCCGGGAGATTTCCTATCCCGTCGAGTGGTGTCTGGAGCGGGCGTTCGGCGAAGACGGCGTCGACAGTTCGATGGCCGCCGCCGGCGTGGTCGCCTGGGCCAACAGTAAGTTCGGCGTCGGCTGGACCATCGACGATGTGCAAGATAAATCACCGCAGGAGCTGCGCGACATACTTCTGGAGCTTAACGAGGAGTTTTTCAGCGGGCGACTTGAGGCTGAGGTCGACGCTGGGATCGCGGGAAAGGATCATGACGCCGTCGCCGATTGGGCGAAGGAGCGCTTCGGCTACGCATGGAATCAGGATCGTTTCGAGCGGGCCGCCAAGAACGATCTTCGCGAAGCGGTTCTTGAGCAGGGGCGCGAAATGCTCCGGTGGGAACTGACCCGCCTCGAGCAGTACGTACTGCTGCGCATTTACGATCAGGCGTGGAAGGATCACCTTCTTGAAATGGACCACCTCAAAACGTCTGTGATGCAGCGCCCGCTCGGCGGCGATCAGGCCCACCCCCAAAGTCAATTCGCCATTGAGGGACGGGATCTGTTTACTCAAATGTGGGCACGCATCGCCGCTCGCGTGACGGACATTATCTTCAAGGTTCGTTCGACCGGCGGTCCATCGCCACAAGCAGCCTCGGGCCCGGCCTTGGCACTAACCCACGCCGATGCCACCGGGGCGGGATTCTCCGGCGCCTCCGCCGACCAGCAGGCCGCTATGAAAGCTCAGGGGGTTGAGCAAAAGGTCGAAACGATCCGTCGGGAAGCACCCAAGGTCGGCCGGAACGATCCGTGCCCCTGCGGCAGCGGCAAGAAGTACAAACAGTGTCACGGGAAGGTGGGGTAGGAGCGGACGGCGCGAAGCGATCGTCCTGCATACCACTGAGGCTTCCATGTCCTCCAACGACTGGCGGTTCTGCATCGACGTCGGCGGAACGTTCACCGATGTCGTTGCGCGCACGCCAACCGGGAAGATCCTTACACGCAAACTGCTCAGCTCCGGTATCCTGCGCGGATCCGGTGTCGTGGAATCGGGGGGTAAGAGTCTGCGCGATGCGGCTCTCGTTGGCGAGGTCGACGGACTCTGGTGCGGATACCGTCTGACGATCTTCGAGGGCGACACCGCCCCCGCGGCGACGAGCGGTCGCGTCGTGACACGGTTTTCGGGCGGCGAAGGCCGGCTCACGCTGGATCGTCCACTGGATTGTAGGGAGGGCACGACGGTTTCCTATGCGCTCGCGTCCGACGAGGAAGCACCCGTCGTGGCGGTGCGATGCCTGATGGGTCTTGCTCTGGCCGACGAGGTTGGTCCGATCGCGGTGCGTTTGGGCACGACCCGCGCGACCAACGCACTTCTCGAACGCAAAGGCGCCAACGTCGCCTTTGTGACCACAAAGGGGTTCGCAGACGTTCTTGCGATCGGCTATCAGGATCGCCCCGATCTCTTCAAACTCAACGTGCGCAAGCGCGACGAGCTGGCGTCAACGGTCGTGGAAATCGATGAGCGACTGTCGGCCAACGGGACCGTTCTTCGCACGCCCGATTTGAACGTCGTTCGTGACCAACTCGCCGAGATGCGGCAATCGGGCGTCGAAGCGTTAGCCATCTGTTTTCTCCATGCCCACATCAATCCCGAGCATGAGCGCCAGGTCGCCGATGTAGCGCAGCGTTTGGGTTTCTCGCACGTATCGGTTTCGTCGAATCTTTCTCGGCTCGAACGCATCGTGCCGCGCGGTGACACTACGGTACTGGACGCTTATCTCAGCGGCGTGATCCGGTCGTACATTGCTACGCTGCGGCGGAGCATGCCCCAGGCCCGGATTCAGCTCATGACGAGCAGTGCGGGACTCGTTGACGCCGGCACTGTGTCGGGCAAGGACACGGTTCTCAGCGGACCGGCGGGCGGAGTGCTTGGTTGCGCCCGCGTCGTTCGACAAGCGGGTTTCGACCGGGCAATCGCTTTTGACATGGGCGGCACGAGCACCGACGTTTCACGCATCGAACCTCCGCCCGCACCGCTCGAATACCAGAACGAAACGGTCAAAGCCGGCGTGCGGATCATGGCGCCCATGCTCGCCGTCGAGACGGTGGCCGCCGGTGGCGGAAGCGTCTGTGCGTTCGACGGACAGAAGCTGACCGTTGGACCACGCAGGGCGGGTGCGGATCCAGGTCCGTGCTGTTACGGCCGAGGCGGTCCGCTTGCCGTGACGGACATGAACGTCGCCCTGGGCCGCATCACTTCGGACCACTTCCCGTTTCGCCTTGATCGGGCGCGGGTCGACGAGCGATTGGCTGAGTTATGCGAGGCGGTGAATGCGTCGACCGGTTCGAGCTTTTCG
>JADFRO010000164.1 GCA_022561255.1 Planctomycetota bacterium
TCTGAAAACAGCTCCTCCACATCGCTCTCCAACATCTCCCGCCAAACACGTCGCACCCATCCGAGCGTTTGTCCGCGATCGTCCTGCGCTCTATACTTAGAGCGGCGTCGCGACAAGAGTTTGTCGTAACGCAGGAGAAGCGCGTTGATCGAAACGATTCTGGCAGCCGCCCTTCGGTTTGACGAGCGTCATTTGCTCGCCGCCGCAGCCGTCGCCGTGATCGCCGTCGTGGTAACGTCTGCACGGCGCCCGTCACGACGCTGCAAGCACTGCCGCCAACTCAATCGTGAACACGCGGTCTTCTGTGCTCAGTGTGGCCAGCGACTGCGCGAAAAATGATCCGCGCACGACGCCCAATCAAACCGCCGCCGTCGATCGACACGAAGCGCCGCACAGCCATCCGCCGACGACTCCTCAACTGGTACGACCGCAACAAACGCGATCTGCCCTGGCGCCGGAGGCGCAGCCCATACGCCAAGTGGGTCGCGGAAATCATGTTACAACAAACGCGCGTCGAAACCGTGCAACGTTACTACAAGCGCTTTATGAAACGTTTCGCGACCGTTCGCGCCCTAGCCGACGCCGACCACACGACGGTCCTCAAACACTGGGAGGGCTTGGGTTACTACCGCCGAGTCTTGAACCTGCACCGCGCCGCCCGCATCGTTCGTGACCAAGGCGGGCGTATCCCCCGCACGATTGAAGCCCTCGCAAAACTTCCCGGCGTCGGCCCTTACACCGCGGCGGCCATCGCATCGATGGCGTTCAACGAACCCGTTGCCGCCGTCGACGGCAACGTCGCCCGCGTGCTTGCCAGATTGTTCGCCGTCGACCTCGACGTCCGCTCGGGGCCGGGACAACGCACCACTCAAGCGTTAGCAACGGAGCTCGTTTCCCAGAAGCGTCCCGGAGACTTCAACCAAGCCTTGATGGACCTGGGAAGTATGATCTGTACACCACGGCATCCGAAGTGTCCCAAGTGTCCGCTGAAATCGCTGTGCGAAGCTCGCCGCCTAGGCCGAGTCCATTCGCTGCCGATCCTTTCGGCCAGGAGCCACGTGAAGGAAACCACCCTGGTCACGAGCCTTTTTACGCACGGCGATCAAATGCTACTGCGACGGCGTCCGCTGGGCGGGTTGTGGTCCGGACTGTGGGAATTTCCGACCATCGAAGTCCCGCAGAAACACATCGCAGCGCGAACCGTTCGCGACATGGCCGGCGCGGAAGGCCTGGACGTTGTCGGCCGTCCCCGCAAAATAGCCCTCGTGAAACACAAACTCACGCATCGCGCGCTTCAGTTCCACATCTACGTGTGTCGCGTAATCCCCCGCCCACGGCGTGGGGCGACCGACCTCCGCAACGTAACACAAGAAGGGAGCAACACTTACGCAGAGTCCGCACGCTGGGTGACTCGGCGTCGCTTTGAAGAGCTCCCGGTTTCCACCGCACAAAGGAAGGTTTTCGCCGCTTCGGAAGAAACACTTGGGCTGATCGCCGAATGACGCACCGCTGGATCAAAGATTCCCGACTCGCTCCCTCGTCATAGAGTCTTGAACAGGCGATACACCGGATCCGCCCTCCAAATCACAAACGAATCTATCCTGTAAGTTAATGTGTTCCCACAGAGAAAAATGCCGGGGCGTGACATGTAACATATTATTATTACATAGGTTATACGATACGTCGGTTCGCAACCGCCGGATACTACACGTTGACAGAACGGGGCGGCCGACGTACAACTCCTTTGCCCGGTTGGGCACTACGGCTCAACACCGAAGGTCGTCGCCACGAGTCGGCGGCGGCCGGTCAAACATGCGGCTTTTCCAAGCCGTGGCGGACTTCCGGGATCGTGGCTATGCTTCGGTCCCGGAAGTTTTTTTGCGCACGACCAGACCGATTCATGGCCGATCCCACAACGCCAGCCACAAACACGATCGCACCGCGAATCACCACGGCGACCGTTACGGAAAACGCTTCGCTCTGCCAAGAACACTATAGACTTTCGTTCACCGTGCAGGCGCTCCGTGACGCGCTGCCCGGACAGTTTATGCACCTCAGCCCTGAGCGAGAGTATGCCGCTACGCAGGCCGCAACGATCGCTCCGGCGACCGAGCCGCTACTTCGGCGAGCGTTCAGCATCGCCGGCTTAACTCGCCACGCCGACTGTGTGGAGATCGACGTGATCTACCGGGTCGTGGGAACGGCCACGCGCTGGATGGCATCTCTTCGCAAGGGCGACCGCATCAGCGTGCTCGGTCCGCAGGGCAACGAGTTCCCCATCAGTTCATCGAAACGGCAAGCGTGGCTGATCGCCGGCGGTGTCGGTCTGCCTCCGATGCTCTGGCTCGCACACGCTCTTAACGCAGCCGGCAAACGAACCGTCGCGTTCTTCGGAGCGCAGCGCGGCGACTTGATTCCGCTAACACTCGATCCGGCTTCCCCGCCTTCCGTTGATGCTCATACGGCGACGCTGTCGGCTGCGGAGTTCAACGAAAGTGACACCGGTGTTGTAATCAGCACCGACGACGGTTCTGTCGGATTCAAGGGCCACGTCGGCGCGGCGCTGGCCAACTACCACGAAGCGAATCCGATCGATACGGGTGACGTCGTCGCCTATACGTGCGGCCCGGAGCGGATGATGCGGTACGTGGCGGAGCTCTGCATCGCCCGCGGGATCGAGTGTCACGTCTGCCTCGAACGGACCATGGCTTGCGGAACCGGCATGTGCCAGTCCTGCGTCGTCGCTATCGACGACGACTCCGACCCCGACGGCTGGCGATACCGCCTCTGCTGTACGGAGGGCCCGGTTTTCAACGCGGCCTCGGTCATCTGGGAAACCCCGGCCTGACACCCCCGCCTGAGGGTTCAAATCAAGCCTTGCGGGCGCGTAGAGCGTAAACCGCCCCCTCCCAAGTGCCGATAATCACGCAGTTCGTGATCCCTCAGCGCCGGAGCCGCGCCTAGATGACCAGCGTAACCACCCTTTATGTTGCCAGCGGCGCGGGGAACCAAGTCCGCACCAAAGCGCGTGCGCAAACACAACGCAAAACGATGGCGACGTGCGTCTGGACGATTGTGCTGCTGCTCTGCGCGGAGGGGAGCTTGCGCGTCCGCGCCTGGTACCGACACGGCTCGAGCAGTCCGGTCGCGAGCATCTACGAGCCGGACGCGCTGCTCGGTCGCCGATTGCGACCCGGGGCGACGCTCGCCGGAAGTCGGCGCCGGCTATCTGTGAACCGCTGGGGATTCCGCGGGCCGGAAATCACTAAGGATAAGGCGGCGCGAACGACGCGTATCGCCGTGGTAGGCGACTCCACCACCTTCGGCCTGGAAGCGGAAACAAATGAGGCCGTTTGGGTCGAGCGCATGGCCAACAAGCTCAACGCCGATGCAAAGAACACGCAACGATTCGACGCCATCAACGCTGGCGTACCCGGCTATACGATGGACATCAGCGCGCTGCACTTCTCTCGCGACGTCGCACCACTGTCGCCCGACATTGTAATCATCAACCAACTCGCGGCTGACATCGCTGCACATGGCCGGCGACAGTTTCCGATCAAGACGCTTACACAATCCGGAGGCTCACGCGTAACGAAGTTCTTTCACACGCATTCGCTGCTGCTCAACCTGGTCCGTCAAAACACCTCCGCGTTTCGATCGCGCCAGCTCGCGCGAGCACGTCACGACCGGCTCGACGACCGGGGCATCGGGGAGTACGCCCGCCGACTTGCCGATCTGATCGACCTTTGTCGCAACACCGGCGCGCAGGCTTTGCTATGCACGTGCCCGCGATCGTTTGATGACGGCGAGGCGCTCGGGGATCAACACGCGCTTGCGGCGACGGCGTTGGCGAACAATCCCGCGCTTTCGTTAACCGGGCTTAACGACGCGTTTGATCGGTACAATGAGGTCATTCGACGCATCGCGGATGAAAAAGCCGTTCCGCTGATCGATCTGGATCGCCTGATCGCCCGGGGTAGCGATTACTTCGTCGACGCGATTCACCTCAACGATCGCGGACATCGTCTTGTCGGCGAGATCGTCGCCGAGGCGGTACGAGTGCTTCGTCACGCCTGGGTTGACGGGTTTTTCCGAGCCGCGACCGTGAGGGAGCGATCCCGCGCTCCCCGGTTATCTCCAATCGTCCGCTCCCTCACGGCCGCGGCTCTGTCCAGTCCCACCCATCGAATGACGTGTGACGCAACACTAGAGTATTTTCCGTTTTCCTATACCGGGTCCACTACCCTTCGCAACACATCGAACAATGGGAAACCGCGCGGGCTAAAGCCCGCGGCTCGGAAGACGAAAACCGGAGATGCCCAGGTCGAAACGTCGAGGCGTCGGGTCGCGGGGGGTACACCGTAGCGTGGCCTTCAACAGCATTCACTTCCTGATCTTCTTTCCCGTTGTACTGACGGTTTACTGGTCACTGCGCCGCAACGCTACGTTGCGTATTGGGTTTCTCTTGGTGTCCAGTTATTACTTCTACATGTCGTGGAACGTCGCCTACGCCGCTCTGATTTTCGGCTCGACCGTGTTGGATTTCTTCGCCGCCCAAGCGATGGCGTCGACCGGAAGCGCCCGAGCGCGCCGTGCTTGGTTGATCGTAAGCCTCACGGGGAATCTCGGAGTTCTGTTCGTCTTTAAGTACTACAATTTTTTCATCGAGAGCGTGGGGGCTACGCTTGCAGCTCTAGGCCTCTCCGCGACTTTGGACCTATCCTCAACGCTGCCGAATCACTCGCTACTGTTGCCGGTTGGGATCAGCTTTTACACGTTTCAAACGCTGAGCTACACGATCGACGTCTATCGCGGTGCGATTCAACCGTCGAGGAGCTTCGTGCGATTCGCACTGTTTGTCTCCTTCTTCCCACAGCTCGTCGCGGGGCCGATCGTACGCGCGTCGATGTTTCTGCCCCAATTGGAAGCCGACCCCAAGTTCGACGACCGGCGCGCCCAGAGCGGTCTTGGCTTGATGCTTGTCGGGTTGTTCAAGAAAGTATGCATCGCCGACGTAATCGGCACGACACTTGTCGATCCCGCGTTTGCTGATCCTGCGCTGCGCAATAGCTGGGTCTTGTGGATGGCGATGTACGGCTACGCCTTCCAGATTTACTACGATTTCTGCGGGTACAGCGACATGGCCATCGGGGCGGCTCGAATGCTCGGCTTCGACCTGCCGATCAACTTCCGCCGGCCCTACTCAGCCACAAGCGTTCGAGACTTCTGGCAGCGGTGGCACATCTCTCTGTCTACGTGGCTACGCGATTACCTCTACGTTCCACTCGGCGGAAGCCGCGGGTCGTCGCTGAAAGTCGCTCGAAATCTCGCTATCGTGATGATTCTCGGCGGGCTGTGGCATGGAGCCGCGTGGGGATTCCTCCTCTGGGGCGCTCTCCACGGCCTGCTTCTGATCGCCGGACGTATTTTCTACCGACTCACCGGGATCAACGCCGACCGGAGCGATCAACCGACCGTCGCGCGTATCGCGCGAGTCATCATGACCTTCCACCTCGTGGCCTTTTGCCTGGTCCTGTTCCGCGCACCGGATTTCGACACACTTTCCGAATGTCTACGCGGGCTCGTGTCCGTTCAGCGCTTCGAGGGGAGTGTACCTGCGGCTGCGTACCTGGCCCTCGCGATCGCCGCCGCCATCGAATGGATGCCACGTGCGCCGCTGGCGAGTGTTGCCAGCGTCTTCGTACGACTGCCGTCACCGATGCAGGCGTGCGTCGTTACCGCTAGCTTGCTGGCCGTCACAGCCATCGCACCGGCGAACGCGCCGTTCATATACTTTCAGTTTTGATCTGCAAGAGGGTGTATGAAAACGGTCGTGACAAACCGAGCCGCTCCTGCGGAGAGCGAAGCTGCCGTAAGAGGGCGGTTTTCGTTCGTGAAACCCGGCCGCTTCCTCACGGGCGCGGCTCTGAAAAAAGCTTCTCAAACACGCTCTAAGAAACTGCGCCCCTACGGTTTGACCGCCTGGGACAGAGACGAATAGCTCCCGGCGGAACCGTCGCCACGCTCGATGGGATAACCCAACGTCGACCATCCTTCGTCGACGATCTCACCGGTGGCTGTTGACGTCCCCGAAAATCCGCCGTCCATGTTGCGAACGTCCGTGTAACCCGCCTGCAAGAGAATATCGCAGGCCATCGAAGATCGACCGCCCATTTTGCATCCGACGATCAGTTGAGTATTCGCCGCGATGTTGGCCTTAACGACGTCGAGGAAATCGGCGTTGAGCTGCATCTGACCCGTTGCGGGATCGATCTGAGCTACGGGAATGTTCAGAGCTGCCGGCGGATGACCGGCGACGAACTCCGCAGCGGTACGCACGTCGAGATACACGTACCCGCCGCCTTCGAGCAGCGTCTTAGCCTCTTGGGGTTTGATCTCGATGACGGACACTGGCTCACGACCCTTCATTCTCGGCTCGGACCGCCGCTGTGTTGAGGCGATCGTTGCGTGATCGGTGGGCTGCTGCGACTGGCAGCCCAGCACGGCGACAACCAGCACGGCAGCGATACCCAAACAGCGAGCCTGACTCATGACCGGGAACATGCCGTAGTATCTCCCGGCCCATGCTTTACGTCAACAGAAAACACCGGTGCTCAAATCCAGATCCTGAGCCGCGGGCTTTAGCCCGCGCGGCATCACGAATTTCCGTGACCGTTGGTTACCCTCGTGAGTCCGCGCAAGCTAACGCATGCCGCTCAGGTGGCCACCAAACCTTGAAACACAGCCCTACCGCAACACCTCGCGAACGGTTCGCTCGAGTCGCTCTTGACCGCCG
>JADFRO010000165.1 GCA_022561255.1 Planctomycetota bacterium
CAGCCCTATTCCCCGAGCGTGAGAGACTCGTCCGATCGCCCCGCCGTTCGTGAGCCTCGTCCAACACGTCGTCGTGAACGAGGGTGGCCATGTGCACCATCTCGACAACCGCGGCGAGCGTATGATGGTCAGACGAAAGCTGACCGGTGGCTCGACCCGCCAACAACAGCAGCGCCGGTCGCAGCATTTTACCTCGGTACGACCGCACCGAAGAACACATATCGTTGAGGAAGTCCAGATCGCTCTTGAGCTCCGCGTCGAAGACGCGCTCGACGATGAGAAGATCATCGCGGATTGGGCTGTACAACTCCGCGAGGGGGAGCAGCGTTTCAGTCATCGTCCGTTGTTCTCGTGCATAGGTGTCCACAGGAGCGTAAGACGGCGGCCCTTGACAGCCGACGCCGTACGGATCACCCCGAACCACCGCCTTTGGCGTAGCGCTCTGACCCGCAAGCGATTGTAGCCCTCGGCGGATGCGCTTCCAGCGTGTTTCAAATGTTTTGAAACGTACGCGGCGGGCAATCGCACGACGGCACGCGACGCTTATGCGCGGCGATAGGTGCCGCTCTTTCCGCCGGTTTTTTGTTCGAGTTGGATGGGCCCGATGACGATCGCCTTGTCCGCCGCCTTGGCCATGTCGTAAATGCACAGCGCGGAAGCTGCGGCACCCGTCAGCGCCTCCATCTCGACACCGGTGCGCGACATGGTTTTCGCGGTGCACGTGACTCGAAGTTCGGTCCGCGAAACGCGTTGGAACTCGATGGCGACCCAGTCCAGCGGCAGCGTGTGACATAGCGGGATCCACTCCGACGTCCGCTTGGCGGCCATGATCCCACCAACACGCGCCGTCGCGAGCGCGTCGCCCTTGGGCAAGCTGCCCTCCATCAAGGCGTCAAGCACTTCCTCCTTCATCGTGACGATCGCCGAGGCCGACGCCTCCCGCTGCGTCACCTCCTTCGACGACACATCCACCATACGTACCTCCCCGCACGGCCCGACGTGGGACAACGCACTTGCTGCATCGGATTCGCTGGTCACAGCTTGGCTCCTTGCCGGGGACGCTTGTACGAGACGTCGTTTTGCGCAACGCCGCCTCTCAGCGAATGCGGTGAGAGAACGCCACGCTCCAAGAATAACGCGTCTTCATTTCGGACGGGCGGATAAAGTCGGGAGCCCACACGTTCACGCTGCGGCGTTATGGGGCCCCGAATGTATCGGAGCACACCGGTATTTTCCCTGCACGCGGCAGCCGATACCTACGCTATGGCCCCCTCCTCGTCGAGCACCGTCGCCGGTTCGATCACGCCCGCCCTCACACGGCGTCTCTGGTACGCCCAGTGGATCGACTGGATCGTCGAGGCACGTTCCCACCGCGTCATTCTGCTCGTAATGGGCATCTGGCTTCTCAACGGATTTGATCTGATCTTTACGATCCTCGCTCATCAGCAGGGGATGCTTCAGGAAGAAAACCCGATCGCTCGGCTGATGCTATCCTACGGGACGCCGTCGATTGTTCTCTTCAAAATCGGCTTGGTGCTCATCGGAAGCTATCCGCTGCTGCGATTCCGAACCGCTCGGATTACCGAGCTGGGCACGCTCGTCATACTCGTAGCGTACGCCCTGCTGGCGGTCCACTGGTCCGAATGCTACGAGCTTTACGCCGCCTCCATTTCACACGATCCGAATCTCGCTGAGCTGAACGTATTGGGCAACTGAACCCCACCCCGAACGCCAAACGCGATAAGCCGCTTCGACCCCCGCTGATGCCCCCGCCCCGATCATGGCGCGGAGTCAGTGTCCCGCTTAACCGCGAAACGATCGCGTCCCCGCCCGGTCCATTTGGCGTTGTTGTAGCCCTGACCGTTGAAAACCTCCACGCCGGGTGCAGCCGTCGAGGGGTCAAAGATGGGCACCGGCGGGCCGTCGTCGTCGAACTGGTATCCGAGCTCGCGTTGCGTCATCGCTTCACCGTGAGCGTCTACGAAAATAACGTTGCCCCTCCGGTTGTGACGCATCTCCACCGGGGAAAACGCGTACCGCGCTGCGTCCAGCGCCTCGGGAACATCACTCTCATCGGGACCGAATCGCACAGCGTCGCGCTCGACGGCAAGACGCGGCGGGTCCAGCGCGTAGGAGTGTATGCCATGGACTTTGCCCGCGCCGCGGCTATCCGCAATCAGTACCGTGCCACCGGGCGCTTTGATTTGATGAAGGCCGACCGAGAAGTTATCCCACCGGGTGGGGTCCGTATCCTGACGGCCGTTGCCGAGATATTGGTAATTATAGCCGTAGGCGCCGCTACGAATGTCCATGGCGAACTCGTCGTCCACTAGAGCCGGACAGCTGAAACCGGCGATCGTCATCGTCGTGCCGAGACGACTTCCCCGGCTCCCCACGCCCGCGTCTCCCCACGGCCGGAGCTCAGTACCACGGATATTGGGCGCCGGATCAATCACCGGCCCGGCTCCCATTTCGAGAAACCACTGCCAGCGAGGACTCTTGCGCAGGTACTCGTTGACGTACTCCACTTCCGTGTTCGAGGGCGGCACGTGCTTCAGCCGGGCGGGTGGAAAATGGTCACGGTTCTCGGTGAGGTAAACGGTGAAGGCCGTGCCAAGCCCCTTCAGCGTCGAGAGGCAGACGTTGGCCTTGGCACTGTTCCGTGCCGATTGTAACGACGGAACCAGAATGCCAATCAACAGCGCAAGGATACCCATCACGACGATCAGTTCGATGAGTGTAAAGGCGCTTCGTCGTCGGATCACAAGTTCGCTCCCTGCGTTGTTGTATTGGCCGCCTGCGCGGCTCACCAGCATAATCTTAGCCGTCCGGGAAAGTCGTGTCACGCGAGGACTCAGAATGGCTCCGCGCGCCGGGTTCTACGACCCCGGGCGGGATGGATGACCATCTGCCCGGCGGGCGAACCGAAAGAGTGGGTCAGGCGTCGCGTGATTGCGAACTCGCGTGGAATTCGGTATGACTGGTTCCCTCGCCGGGGGGGGGGTGATGGCGGACAAAACAGGAGCTATTGATGCTGAAAAACGTGTACGTCGGCGGCGGTGTCCGAACGCCCTTTGGATCGTTCGGGGGCGGTTTGTCGTCGATGACCGCACCTCAACTGGGTAGCGCCGCGATCCGCGCTTGTCTCGAACGTGCCGGCGTCGTGGGAGACAACGTTGACGAAGTCCTGATGGGTAACGTCCTCAGCGCCGGTTGCGGCCAGAATGTTGCCCGGCAGGCGAGCATCGGGGCCGGGCTCGGCGTAGCGGTCGGAGCGACGACGGTCAACAAGGTCTGTGGTTCGAGCTTACGAACGGTCATTCTCGCGGCCCAGTCGATACAATGCGGTGACGCTGGATTGATCGTGGCCGGCGGCTGCGAAAGCATGTCCAACGCACCCTATCTGCTGCCGAAGGCTCGAACGGGGTACCGAATGGGCAACGGCGCACTCGTCGACGCGATGATTCTCGATGGGTTGTGGGACGTCTACACCGATCGTCACATGGGCACCTGCGGCGAGCAGTGCGCGACGAAGTACGAGATATCCCGCCGGGATCAGGACGACTACGCGATCGAAAGCTACAAGCGCGCCATCGAGCATTGGGATAACGGTTTCTTGGCCGAAGGCGTTGTTTCCGTCGAGGTCAAGTCGCGCAAGGGAACGACGGTCGTCGATCGCGACGAGGACGTCGCCAAGTACAAAGGTGAAGAAGCGCTTCGAGATCTAAGGCCGGCGTTCGGCAGGAACTCGTCGATCACAGCCGGTAACGCCTCGAAGATCAACGATGGTGCTGCGGCGATGCTCGTGTTTGACGACGAGCGTAAGGAAAGCCTCGGTCTAACCCCGGCCGCGCGAATCCTTGGTCACGCAAACGTCGCAATGGAGTCGGACTGGTTTACGATCGCTCCCATTTTCGCGATTCGCAAACTGTGCGAGCAACTCAACATGAATCCGGGCGACGTCGACCTGTTCGAGATTAACGAAGCGTTCGCCGTCGTCGCCCTCGCGGCGATTCGGGAGCTCAAGCTCGATCCGGCGAAAGTCAACGTCGCGGGCGGCGCCGTGGCCATCGGCCATCCCATCGGCGCCACCGGCGCACGACTCGTCAACACGCTCGCACGATCGTTGCAGCGTAACAACAAGACCATCGGCATCGCATGCTCATGCATCGGCGGCGGCGAGGCGTCCGCCCTGGCGATCGAACGCTGCGAATAGTGCCACGCCACACGTCGTTCGATGGATGAAGCTAAGGAGAGCCGCAACGGTGAGGGAACGGTGCGGCTGGGCCGCACCCTACTTGGGATCGGGAACCTAAGCAGACGGTCACGCCTTAGCGCCGGCGGCTTGCTGCTGCATTCTTCGCAGCGATAGGATCAACTCCACTTCGCCTGCGGTACGACCGATTCGCTGGGCGATCTCGACAGGCGATAGACCGCTTGCGTCGAGGCGGAACAGCTCGACGTGCGTGTCAAGGTCATCCGTCGTAGCGTCATCCGCCGCAGCGTCATCCGTCGCAGAGTCATCCGTCGTAGCGTCTTGGAGCGCTTCCGATTTGCTCGGTGTCGTTCGATCCGCGGTGGGCGGATCCACATCGACCTCGTTACGACCATCGCCCCCCCGGTTTCCCTCCCTGGAAAGGGGGGAGGGAGTATGCGTCGCGTCGCGCGGCACCGTCACGTGCGGATCTTCCTCAACGAGTGTAACATCAAGTGTCTGCGTCCCCGCCGCTGATCGCACGAGTCGAGAAAGTTTGTCGATTCGCTCGTCCGCGTCACGAATCACCATCTCAAGTTTGGCGAACTTCGTATCCAGTCGCCCATGCACCTGACGCGATAACTGGTCCAGCTCGTACATTGCATCTTCCAGCTCGCGCGTGGCAGCCTTTTCCACCTTGAGCTTCGCGAAGCGCTCTCGTGTGGGTTCAACGCTCTGCTGCGCGGACTGCTTCGACCGTGTCCAATTCTTACGCGTCGCGCGCATGACCAGAATCGTGCCCGCGATTGCCATTCCCGCGATGACGGCCTGGTTGGACAGTAGACCCCCCGTGTCGGACGCCGCAAGGATCAACGTGAAAAGTGATGAGAGCATAGAGACACCGTTATGAATCACGAGATTGCACAGACCATGCCGCCCTCGCAGCGGCGACGACGTCCCTCAGCGGCGTGTCGTGCTCGATCGCAGCGGCTCGGCAATCGTCGTACTCAGGGCTGATCGTTTCGATGTCGCCGCGTCGACCGATCTTCACGCGAATTTCTCCAAACGGCGTGGTTACCCTCTCGCTGCGGCGATGCATCGTGTGACGATCGAGCGTCTGTCGCCGGACGCCGAAGGTCGTCGTCTCGGCAAAAACAATGCGCTCCAACGCGTCGGCGTCGCCCGGTTTGCACAGGACGGTCAGCACGACACCCGTCCGCCACTTCTTCATGTGTATCGGCACGGTGTAGACGTCGAGTGCACCCGCATCGAGCAGCCGCTGCTGACAATACCCGATGATTTCAGGTGAAACGTCGTCGAGGTTGGTCTCCAACTGGACAATTCTGTCGGCGTCTGACCCGGCGTCGCCCGTTGTCCCGAGCAGCACGCGCAAAATATTGGGCCGACTTCGCCCCTCGCGACTCCCCGCGCCGACCCCTACGGCCGTCATCGTCATCGCCGGTATCGCACCGAAGCGGCTCGCCAGAGTCGTCAGCACCGCCGCACCGGTCGGCGTGGTCAGCTCGCCCGTCTCGTCGGAAGCCGCAAGCGGAACGCCCTTGAGCATTCTCGCCGTCGCAGGCGCCGGAACGGGAATAACGCCGTGCTCGCACGTCACGGTGCCCGACCCCACAGGAATCGGCGAACAGATGATCTCCTCCACGCCGAGCAGATCGCAAGCGAGGACGGCTCCAACGACATCGACGATGGCGTCGACGGCGCCCACCTCGTGAAAATGTACCTTCTCCACGCTCGTTGCGTGAACGGCTGCCTCAGCTTCCGCGAGGCGCTCGAAGATTGCGATGGCCTTCGCGGTTACAGCCACGGACAGCTTTCCCCCATTGATGATCTCGACGACGTGTTTCAGGTGGCGATGGGGTTGATCGGACGATGGATCAAGGTCAACGCGGAATCGCGTAGCAGCGAATCCTTGCTTGGTGATCTTTTCGATCGAGAGCGCGTAGCCGCCGACGCCGAGTGAATCGAGCCCGCTGCGCAGAGCTTCGGCGTCCGCCCCGGCGTCGAGCAATGCCGCGACGATCATGTCGCCGGCCGCTCCGTTGAAGCAATCGAAATAGGCGATCTTCATGGCATTCGTTGCGCCCGGGCGAACCACTGACGACCGCCCCAACGGCAGTATCGTAGCAGCGCCCGCGAGTCGCCGCCACGAACAAACCGCCCGCAACGTGCTATCAATTAGAACCGGCCGTAGAGGGGTATCTGCGTCACGGCGATGCCGCCGTCGCGAATGACGCTGTAGTCGCTCGGCCCCGTGACGTCGCGAAGCCAATAGGAAACGCCGTAGTCGAACTGCAGCACGCGGCCGTTGTCACGCTCGGTCCGATCAAAACTCATGGGCATCGGATGCACGGCGATCGGTACGCGGTGAATGTGCTCCTGGGGGTTTGTCGGAATGGGTGCCGGATAGTTGACGCTCCAAAACCCCGGTCCGGGAAGCGGCTCGTCGTGCAACTGCTTCAGCAACGATGCCGTGACCCGCGTCGCCGCCGGCCAGTCGATCGCGACCTCCGGGCGAAGCGCTTGTGACACTGCGATCGCGCGAAAGCCGAGGATAGCCGCCTCTCGCGCCG
>JADFRO010000166.1 GCA_022561255.1 Planctomycetota bacterium
GTCCGAAGTCTTTACGCTAGTATGACTTGCGTTCGATCCGGCGGGTTTTTGCGAGTCCTCGCGGTCTCTTCTGGGTCGTAGAGCGTCGGGGGTGTCCGAAGAACCCCAAGACTGGTTGGAAGCGCATAGTCGTCCGATTCCGTGGTCATTGTCGCCCATCTGGCGATGCTGAGGCCGAGCGGTTTTCTAGAAGAATGGCCACCGTAACCAAGAAAGAGCTGATTGACCGCATCGCCGAGCGGGAGGGTTGCAAGCGCGTTGAGGTCAAACGTATCGTCCAATCCTTCCTGGACGCTATCGTCGACGAGCTAAGCCAGGGCAATCGGCTTGAGTTCCGTGATTTTGGGGTTTTCGAGAGTCGTATCCGAGCGTCACGTCAAGCCCAGAACCCCAAGACGATGGCCAAGGTCCATGTCCCCTCGAAACGAACCGTCAAGTTCAAAGTTGGCCGGGTGATGAAGCTGCGCTTGGACGAAACGCCGTCGGCCATCGACGAAGCAACCGGCTTGGCGGTCGAAGCCTCCGCCCAACCCACCCGCAAGAGCCGCGCCCGCGGCGACGGTGCCGCCGGCACCAAGCGCTAGTTTCCGGACGCGAGTTTCGATCGTCTGCTTGATCTCAACGATGTAGACGTGGGAGCGTAGTGAGGATCACCGCGCTCCGACGCGTCGGCGTCTGTTGCGGTCGCGCCGCCGAACCCAGTCGACTCGGTTAGGGGGTCGAGCCGGCGGCAGCCTTCGCCAGCGTCGCGTTGATCTTCTCGCCCAGTGACTCGACGGTGAAAGGTTTGACGATGTAATTGTTGACGCCGGCCTTGACGGCCTCGAGGACGCGGGATTTCTCGGACTCGGTCGTGCACATGATGATCGGTAGGGACTTGTTCGTCTTGCGCACCTCGCGTATGAGAGTGATGCCGTCCATGTTCGGCATGTTCCAGTCGACGAGCATCAGGTCGGGGATCTCCTCTTTCAGCCGAGCAAGCGCTTGCACGCCGTCCTCCGCCTCCCAGACGTTCTCGTACCCTAGCTCCTTGAGCACGTTTTTCTGGATGTTGCGGATCGTTCGCGAGTCGTCTACGAGTAGGATGTTCACGCGTTTACTCCTGCGGTTTGGACGTCGCCAGAAACAGCGGCCGGTTTTGTCAAAACCATGCCGATCTCGAGGTGAAACGCACCGGCGTCCGTCGAGCAAGGGATGAGGATCCGCGGTGAGCTCTTCGAGGCGGACACACAGTGATTCTTTCCGACGATCACGTTGGGTAGCGAGATGGAAATATTGACTCCATCGAACTTTGCTTTGGCGCCGCCGGCCACGATGTTTGTCAGCTCTCCGAGTGCATCGGCGAAGTCTGGATGCTGCGGGTCGATGTCGGCTCCGGCGAAAGCCGTACAAACTTTGGACGCGGTTTCGAAGGAGAAGTGCAAAACGACACTGCCCGCAGCGTCGCCGGAAAATCCGATGACGCTGGAGACATCGGCCCCCGGAGCGTCGTCTATCTTGAGGCTGGGATCACCGATGTGGACGCTCAGACCGCACATCGTTTTGAACGTGTTTTGTATCGAATCGATAAATGGGTTGATGTAGCGCACATCCATAGGGTCTCTCCTACGAGCAGCTTCTTGCCTGAGTGCCTGTTTCGCGAAGGCGGAAAGATCCGCTGTCCATCCTTGTTGAGAGCCCGACCGGTTTGCCCGTTTCTATCGACCTCGTGGGGGGAGAACTCAAACGGAAGCACGATACCGTGGGGCTGCCATCGACGCGGCGGCAGTTGCGCTTGCGGCTTAGACGGAGCGCTTCGCGCGATCGCGCGGCCGCGCTCCACCGTCCGGTAACATGCGGCGACCGTTTGTCCTCAAGAGTGGTTGCAGGCTTCCCGATGGATTCGGACGTGGAGTTGTCGCTATGTCTGACGGGCACGCGCAGCGGAAGGGCGGCGACGAGGCGATGCCTCGCCGCTGTCGGACCACGTTCGGCCGGGGCCGTAAAAACCGATCGTAGCAAAGCGGATGTCGCGATATTGTCGCCGTAGATGTGGTTGGCGGTCGTATCCGCAAGTCCGGAATGACCGGTCGTGGGAGGCTGTGCCGTGGCGACGTCGACACTTGAACCACCAAGCGCAATTGAATCATCAGATTCCGCCTCACTCGGCGAAGCCACGTCCCAGATCGTCAGCTTCCGCCTTACGAACGAAGAGTACGGCATCGACATCATGCGCGTTCAGGAAATCATCCTGATTGGGCACATCACTGAAATGCCGAACGTTCCGCCCTATGTTCGTGGGCTCATCAACCTGCGCGGTCACGTGCTTCCCATCATCGATCTCGGCATTCGGTTTGCGCTAGGCGATACGGAGCCCACGGAGCAGTCGCGCATCATCGTTCTAAACCAGGAGGCGCGAACGGTAGGCATCATCGTCGACGCCGTGGATGAGGTGCTACGCATCAACGTTGAGCAGATCGAAGAGGTTTCCTCCGCGTTTATGGGCGCGGGTCAGGACTATGTGAGGTCGCTCGTGAAGTTCAAGTCGAAGCTGCTGATTCTGTTGGATGTAGATCGGCTGCTAGCGGAAGAGGATGTCACCGCTTCCGCCGGCGCGTAACGCGCCCGCGCCTGCGGCCACCGGACAAGTGGGAGAGCGACCTTGGAGTTACTGAAGCTTAACCTGACGGAATTTCGGAAGATCGCCAAGTTCGTGTACGAACGAACGGGAATCGATCTGCCCGAATCGAAGGTGACGCTTTTGAGCAATCGACTGCGGAAGCGACTTCGAGAACTCAAACTTGATAGCTTTGACGCTTACTACGCCTTGCTTTGTGACACGGCGCGATGCGAGGAGGAGCTGCCGCACTTCCTCTCGGCCGTGACTACCAACGAGACGTACTTCTTCCGGAACGAATCGTTGTGGAAGTTCTTTCGGTCGGAGTGGATTCCGGAGATCGTGGAACGAAAGAAGGCGTCGAAGATGATTCGGATTTGGAGTGCGGCGAGCAGCAGCGGCGAGGAGGCGTATACCACGGTGATGTGCCTGCGCGAGGATCTGCCAAATTTCTCGACGTGGAACATTCGTGTGATCGCGAGTGATATTAGCCAGCGTGTATTGGATCGCGCGAAACTGGGCGAGTTCAACGACTATTCAGTATCCAAAATGCCCGAGGCGCTGCGGAAGAAATGGTTCGTCACGACGGGCGATAAGCACGTATTGAAAGGCGAGTTGCGTAAGCTCGTATCGTTCCGGTTTCACAACCTGCGTGATCCGTTTCCCGACGCCAACTTCGACCTGGTCTTTCTTCGCAACGTGCTCATGTATTTCGATACGCCGATGAAACTGAAGGTGCTGGAGACCGTGACCAGAGCGCTCGTTCCCGGCGGAAAGTTAATCGTCGGGGACGTTAACCCGCTGCGAAACACACCGGAACTCAACGCTGCGCTGGAGTTGGATTATTGCGGATCGAATGTCTACGAAAAACCCGGCTTGAAAACCGCCGCGGTCGGTGGAGCAGTGAAAGGATAACTTCGGGAACATGAGCAGTTCGATCGAAATCACTCCGGAACTTCTCGCAGGTTTTCTCGATGAGGCACCTGAATACCTCGACATGCTCGACGTAGGGCTTATGGAGTTCGAGTCCAAGGCCGAAGCGGGTGCCCTGTCGCTTGATTCTGCGGAAGATCAGGAGCGGATGAACACGATGTTCCGCGCTGCGCACAGCCTCAAGGGGTTGGCCGCAGCGTTCGGTTTTGAGAAGATCAAAGAGTTGACGCATCGTATGGAGACACTCTTCGATCATGTTCGCATGGGAAAGCGCAGTCTCACCGTCGAGAGTTTCGAAGTGCTCTTCGGTGTCTTCGATCGGCTCAAGGCGCTCATCGAGGAACTCTCCGAGGGATCCGAGGGAGATGTCAAGATCGACGACGTTCTCGCAGCGCTGGACGAAGTGCTGAAGAGTCCGGCGCCGCCGTCGCCCTCTCTGGTAGATCAGGTTGCGGGCCAGTCGCAAGATGCAGCAGCGCAGGACGACGCGGCTGCCGAGCGAGCAGAAAGCACGCCTGACGCGACAGAAAGCGACGGGGTCGCGCTGAAAGATAATGAGATCTTCGCGGATCCCGAACTCGCAGCGATGTTCGTCGAGACGACGGCGGAGGCTGTCGACGAACTGAACAACGGGCTGTTGGCACTGGAAAAGAACCCGAGCGACGCAGAACTACTCAATACCGTGTTTCGCTGTGCGCACAACATCAAGGGTGCCTCCGGTGCGGCGGGGTTGACCGGAATGAACCGCCTGACGCACAACATGGAGTCCGTGCTCGATCGGCTGCGCAGTGGCGGCCTCGAGCTCACCGACGAGCTGATGAACGCCCTGTTCCAAACGGTCGATCGACTCCGCGCTACCGTAGAGCGTCTGCGTGAGGGCTCGGTTGAGGACATTCCCGCGAGCGAGACCGAGGGGAAGTTCGACCAATGGCTGGTGGCCGCCAAGTCCGCATCGGACTTGGCGCAGGGACAGGAGAGTTCCAGCGACAAGCGGGCGAACGGAGCGACCTGCGCCGGCGGAGATTTGCCCGACCCCGGCTTCTGCTACGTAAACGTGAGATTCCCGGATTCCTTCGACGAGGCTGCGATTCAGGCCTATCTCATCTTTAACAAGCTGTCCGATATCGGGCACGTCCATTCGACTGAACCGGACATCGATTCTCTCGCGGGTGATAGTGTTCTCACGCACGTTCGCTACACGGTGGAGACGGATGTGGAAGCCGAAGAAATCGTGCGAATTATACAAGGCTATTCGGTGGAAGAGGTCTCCGTCACGAGCTCGGAGAGCGAGGCCGATGCAGCCGAGTCGTCGGCGAAGGAAGCCGGGGTCGATCAGGCTGCGGCCTGCGCCGTAGCTTCGCCTGCCCCGTCTACGGCGCCCAGCGTAGCCGCGTCGAACGATAACGCATCGAGAACGGTGACGACGACAGATCCCCCGCCGGCGGCCACGAAACCTAGCTCACCTCCGGCGGCTGAGGCCTCCGCGCCCAAGACCGCACCTCCGCCTGGAACCAAGGCGAAGGCGGGCGGCAAGTCGGGTCAGCCACCAGCCAAGACAGTCAAGACAGCCGAGACGCTCCGCGTGGATCAGGAGCGGTTGGACCATCTGATGAATCTCGGCGGTGAACTTATCATTAACCGCGCCCGTTTTGTGCAGATTCACGGAAAGTTTCGTGAAGTATTCGAGGGGAAAAATCTCGGCTACCTCGTGGAGGATATGACGGATCGGGTCTCGGCCCTGAGTAAGCACGTCGAAGACCTTCGCACCCGCGGCGACGACGCTCGTGAGACCGAGGACGTTGCAAGTCACGTACTTCACCTGACGCAGAGTTTTCAGGCGGTTCGTACGCTCGTTCAACAGATCCACGAACTGCGTACCTCGATGTTCGATTTCGACGAGGCGCTTCACGGACTCACCCGTGTGTCGGACGCTATTCAAAAGGGCATTATGGGTACGCGCATGGTGCCCATCGGTCCTCTGTTTGGCCGATTCAAACGCGTCGTTCGCGATATTGCCAAGTCGAGTGGGAAGAAGATAGAACTCGTCCTCCATGGAGAGAATACGGAACTCGACAAGCGCATGATCGACGAACTTGGTGATCCGCTCACCCACATGGTTCGAAACAGTGTCGATCACGGTATCGAAATGCCCGAGGTTCGTGCGGCAGCCGGTAAGCCGGAGGTCGGAACCGTAAAGCTCAAGGCTTACCATCGCGGAAACAGCATCTGCATCGAAGTCTCCGACGATGGGGCCGGCGTCAATCTGGAACTTGTTCGGGCGAAAGTGATTGAGAAGGAGTTGGCCACGTCCGCTCAGGTAGAAAAGATGAGTGATCGTGAGCTTGTTCAGTACATCATGAAGCCCGGGTTTTCGACGGCAGCGGTGGTGACGGATCTATCCGGGCGCGGAATGGGCATGGACATCGTTCTGAGTAAAATCGACAAACTCAACGGTACGGTCGAGTGCGACTCGACATCCGGTGAAGGAACACGCGTCGTGATCAAGCTTCCGCTTACGCTCGCGATTCTGACATCGCTTGTGGCGCGAATCGGGCGCGGTATTTACGCGATCCCGCTTGAGACGGTGGCGGAAATCATCACGATCCATCGATCGGACATCCAGTACATTCAAAGGCGCGAAGTCGTGCGCGTTCGGGAGCGTATCGTGCCTGTCGCAAAATTCGAGAGCATCTTCACGACGCAGAGCGAGGGACTGCGAACCGTAACACGTGACGACGACGAGCTCACGCTGGTGATCGTCGGGTTCGAGCAGGACAAGATCGGCCTTGTCGTCGACGAGCTGCTCGGCCAGGAAGACGTTGTCATTAAGTCGATCGCGGAAAACTACCGAAACGTACGCGGTATCGCCGGCGCATCGATCCGGGGAGATGGAACGGTGTCCCTGATTTTGGACATCAACGCGATGATGGAAATGGCGTCAAAGATCGAGCAGCCCGCGACGCCGCCGAGCTCCGAGCTTGCGGCGGCGGAGTGTTAGGAAGCGTAAAGCTGTACAGTCCCATCCCGATGGAGGAGATGGCAGCGATCTTGAACATCTGAATCCCTGAGTCCCAGCCTTGGGAGCTTACCAAAATCCCCGCCACGATCCAGCCGATCGTTCCGAACACACGGATCAGCGGAAACTGCTTTTCCGCGTCGGTCATATTATGTAACGCGAGCGAGTTGGTCAACGACAGTGGGGGGAAGAAGCAAAGCATGTTCCGGAA
>JADFRO010000167.1 GCA_022561255.1 Planctomycetota bacterium
TATCTGCCTTCTGCCATTCCAGGATTTCTGCTGCGATGTTGAGTGGGACTTGGAATGCGTTGCGGCTGCTGAGTTTGTGTGCGAGGCGGCCGAATGCGGGGACGGCACGCTTAATACAACTACTGGCGAGGAGTGCGACGACGGGTTCACCGACGGCTGCGGAACCTGCAACGCGGACTGCACGGGACCGGGTGCGGGTTACACATGTGGCGATGGCCAGGTGTGCCCCGAATTCGAGGAGTGCGACGACGGGTCCAACAACTCCGACACCGAACCGGATGCTTGTCGGACGGACTGCACGGCCGCCAAGTGCGGCGATGGCGTACGAGATTCGGATGAGGAATGTGACGATGGCGTGGGCAACTCCGACACCGAACAGGGCGCTTGTCGAACAAACTGCACCGCTGCCGGGTGTGGCGACGGTGTTGTCGACAGCGGCGAGGAATGCGACGACGGGAATACTGAGTCGGGCGATGGTTGCGATGAGAATTGTCAGGTCCGCGGAGCCTGTTGTGTTACGCTCAGCGGCCTTTGCATGGACCGGGTGTCGCCGGACGACTGTCAAGGCACGCACGCGTCCTTTCACCTCGGCGTGGACTGCAATGCCCTCGATCCCCTGTGTGCTCCGGCCTTCGGTGCGTGTTGTCGAGACGACCTCGATCAGCCGGGTGGGGTTCGCAGTTGTACGAGAGTCACTCTCGCCGAATGCGGGTGCCCGTCGTGTGAATGGTTCAAACTTCGGTCATGCGAAGAGGTCATTGCCGACGAACTGTGCGCCCCCGACTTCTTCCCAATCCCAACGACGTCGGAGTGGGGGCTCGTCATTCTGACACTTCTGCTGGTAACTGGCGGCAAGGTCTGCTTCGGCCGTCGCAGTTCGACGTCACTTGGCTGACCGCGCAACTCTCGCCGCGGCGCAGAACCCGTGTTGCTATTAGACTCGGAGAGCAACGCAGGCTGCGGGGAGTTTTCACGGTATAGGGCCAGCGCAGAACCCCGGTCCGCAGCGCAGAACTTGGGTGCCCCTTAGAAAAGCGGTCCGCGCGGGCGAGCTGCGCTCCGCAGAAGAGCCCGCGGCTCAGCGCGCTGGCTCAGGATCCACCGAACCCATTAAAGCACAAGCACTTACGCGGACTTTGTGAAAAATTTCATTGACTTTCTACCCCAAGTGTGTAGACTCCCCGGCTCGTCGGGGACGTACCGGAGATAGGCCTGCGCGAAGACCCATGCTGCGGTTTTGGGACGTGTCGGGTCGATGTGTAGAGTGCCGACGGTCGGAGTCGTCCACGGAAGGTGTCAGACGTGACCTGTCTAGCCACGATCGAACCGTACGCCGCCATCGGCGTCACCATTTTACTGGCGCTCAGCGTGGCGATCGGGATGCTCGTCGTCGCGCACACCATTGGCCCCAAGCGTCACGGTCCGGTCAAGGACAGCTCGTACGAATCGGGCATGCCCATCCTCGTCGATACGCAGCGCCGCTTTCACGTTCGCTTCTACGTCGTTGCGATGCTCTTTATGTTGTTCGACGTTGAGGTGGTGTTTTTGTGGCCTTGGGCGACGGCGTTTCATTACGCAGCCACAACCGGGGCGACGATTCCGCTTGAAAACGGTACGCAGGTGGGTAGCGGCTTTTTGCTTGCGGGTATGGCTGTCTTCTTCACGCTTCTGCTGTTCGCCCTGGTCTACGAATGGAAGAAGGGGGCGTTCGAATGGGACTAGCCGCTAAGAACGCGCCACCCTTTCAGGCAAGCAAAGAAGAGTTTCTCAGCACGAAACTCAGCCACCTTGTCGATTTACTTCGCCAAAAGGGGGTGAACTGGTCGCGGAAGAACTCGCTTTGGCCGATGCCGTTCGCGACGGCGTGCTGTGGCATCGAGCTGATGGCCACCGGTGCGAGTCGCTACGACATCGCCCGGTTTGGTGCTGAGGTCATGCGTTTTTCTCCGAGGCAGTGCGACCTGCTGATCTGCGCGGGACGCGTGGCCATCAAGAACATGCCCGTGTTACAGCGAATCTACCTGCAGATGGCCGAGCCGAAGTGGGTGATCAGCATGGGTGCGTGCGCCAGTACCGGGGGGGTCTTCGACACGTACGCCGTCGTGCAGGGCATCGATCAGTTCATGCCCGTTGACGTCTACGTACCGGGCTGTCCACCGCGACCGGAGACTTTGCTCGAAGGGATCATGTTGATCCAGCGGATAGTGGATCAGGAAGGGATCAAGAGCAGCAAGGATCGTGGCCGGGGATTGGGGTTGGTCGTCGAGCCGACGATTCAGATTCAAGTCGACGAGCGGGAGAGCAGCTAGCGTGAGCGATGCGGCCCATCCGATCGTGGGTTTTCTAACGACGCGGTTCCCCGAGATTGATTTCGTTGCGGGTCCATTGATGGCTCGCCCCGATGGACAGGAAGAGCAGATGTGCGTTCGCATCGCGCCGGATCGACTCGTCGAGGTGATGACGTTCCTGCGAGATGACGAGCGATGCAGCTTTGAGCAGCTATGTGACCTGACGTGTATCGACTACATGGATTTTCCCAAGGCGAAAGATCGTTACGGCGTGATTTATTCTCTGCTGTCGATCACGAAGGGACACCGAATCTGGGCGAAGTGCTTCGTAAACGATCCGAATCCGGAGGTTCCGTCGGTTGTGAATGTTTGGAAGGGTGCGGACTGGCTCGAACGCGAGGTGTGGGACATGTTCGGCGTGCGATTCGTCGGACATCCCGATTTGCGGCGTATTTTGACGTGGGAAGGGTTTGAGGCGCATCCGCTTCGTAAGGATTATCCCCTTCGGGGCCGAGGCGAACGCGAGAATTTCGAGCGCATTACACGCGAAAGTAGCTGACTGACGGGTGGTGGCGGAGTCGCCGCCGCGTGATCGCGCGGGCTAAAGCCCGCGACTCAGAAAGAAATCTTTGGCACGGGGTTCTTACCGGTGCCTCTGCGCGGGCTAAAGCCCGCGACTCAGAAAATAATGACACGAGCGCAGGCTGAGGTTGGTTCGGCGACGTACGCCCCGGAAGAACCGGGCGGCGACGTATGGGTGCTGAATCTGGGGCCGCAGCACCCGGCCACCCACACGACGCTACGCCACGTCCTCGAACTCGACGGCGAGCGCGTCTTAAGTTGCGTCATTCACATCGGGTATTTGCACAGCGGGTTCGAGAAACTCGGCGAGCACCTTAACTACAACCAGTACGTCGTCGTCACGGACCGAATGAACTATGTCTCGCCGATGGCGAACAACATCGCGTGGCATCACGCGTGCGAGAAGCTGTTCGGCATCGAGCTCACACCGCGCTGCACGGTGATTCGTACGATCATCGCCGAACTCGCTCGAATTCAGGACCACCTGCTGGGCGTCGGAGCGGCTGGAATTGACCTGGGCGGGTTCACCGCGTTCATGTATCCGTTCAACGCGAGGGAAACGATCTACGATCTGTTCGAGGAAATCTGCGGTGCGCGGTTCACGACGAGTTACACGCGCGTGGGCGGGTTAATGCAGGACATCACGACGGATTGGCCCGCGAAGGTAAAGCAATATTGCTTGCGCGAGCTGCCCGAAGCACTGGACGACACGGAGAAGCTGCTGACGCGCAACCGCATTTTTGTCGAACGCACCAAGGGCGTGGGATACCTCAGCCACGACGACGCTGTCCGTTGGGGTTGGACGGGGCCTCTTGCCCGGGCGAGCGGCGTTCGGCGCGACCTGCGGAAGGACGAGCCGTACCTTTGCTACGCGGACAACTGGGACGGCAAGGGTAGCTCGGCGGTGCAGTTCAAGGTCGCGGTGAGTTCGGGCGGGGATTGTTACGCTCGCTATCTGGTGCGGCTTGCCGAGATGCGCGAGGCGATCAAGATCATCTTGCAGCTCGTGGATAACATACCGGCTGGACCGATCGACGTGCTCCCAGGTGACAAGAAAACATTGCCGGACAAGAGCGAGGTGTACTTCAGCATCGAAGGACTGATTCACCACTTCGAGCAGATTATGACCAACCGCGGGCATGAGCCGCCCATCGGGGAATCGTACGGTGCCAACGAGACGGCCAACGGTGAACTCGGCTTTTATTTGGCCAGCGACGGCGGCAACTCGCCGTACCGGGCGCGATGTCGGCCTCCTTCGTTTATAAACTACCAGTGTTTCCCGCAACTTGTCGTGGGACATCAGATAAGTGACGTCATTGCGACATTGAGCTCAATGAACATCATCGCGGCTGAGCTGGATCGTTAGCAGCGACGGATGAAGTTGGAAGTAAGACCATGGCGTGGGTAACACTAAATCGAAATGAGCAGATCTGCGATCCCGATGCGGCGCCGGTTCTTTCGGAGGCTGTGCGAGCCAAGATACGTTCGTTCTTTGACCGCTACGACACCAAACGAGCCGTGCTGTTGCCGGCCTTTCACATCGTCCAGAATGCGCTTGGTTACGTCTCGTTTCCCGCGATGGTGGAGATTGCCGACCTGCTGGAGATTCACCCGTCGGAGGTGCTCGACACGATCTCGTTCTACACGCATTTTTGGACGCACCCCAAGGGTGAGAAAGTCATTACCGCCTGCCGCAGCATCAGTTGCGAAGTGATGGGCGGGGCTGTCGTTCTGGAGGAGTTGAAGAACCGGCTGGGAATCGGTGAGCACGAAACGACACCCGACGGGAAGTACAGTCTGGTTACCGAAGAGTGTTTGGCCTGCTGCGACTACGGACCGTGCCTGCTGATCAACGAAAAACTTCACCAGCGCGTCAAGCCGGAGGACGTCGGCAGCATCCTGGCGGACGAGAATAACGATACGCTGTCCTTGGAGCGCAGCGATCTGTTCGACGCGCCGCCGGACAAGAAAACGTCGAACTCTGGGGCTGAGGAGGAGACCGTCGTCGTTGGCGCGGGTTTGTCCAGTACTTCGGACGTGCAAGAAATGAAGGAGTCGGATTGACAGACCGCGGTTCGATGGCGGCTGATGAGCGATCCCAAGCGGCTGGGGCAGCGTGGTATCGGCGCCACGGTCGTTGGATTGGGCTAGCGGCGGTCGTTTTGTCGGTCGGTTGGTTGACGGATGCGAAGCTGTGGAGACCGCAGCATCGTATCGCGGATGTGGAAAACATTCAGGTCGGCGAGGCTGAGGCGTGGTGGGGCGGCCGACTCGATCTTACGGAGCGACGATGGGACACCGCACTAAAAGATGGTCGCATTTACAGCCACTTTCCGCCGCTGTTCTCGCTGATCGCAGCCGGTGCGATTCCGCTGCTGGGTGGGGTTCCGCATCTGCTGATCGTGTTGGCGATTGCGTTGCCGGTGGTGATTCTGGCGTTTGTCTTTTTCCGGCGGCGTACGGGTTCGACTGTATGGGGCGTTGTGCTGGCGATCGCGCTGCTCTGCGGCACGTCTTTATTTCCCGTGCTCGGGCTGGCGATTCGGACCGCGAGCCCGTTCGTTGTGAACCAGCTTCTGGCGACGATCGGCGTGTTGATTTTGCTGATCGAGTTCTTTGGCCGGCGCCGGGTTTGGGTTGCCGGAATTGGGTTGTTGATCGGATGCTTATCACGTCAGCTTACGATCGCCTACGCGATTCCGCTTGTGTGGATGGCGTGGCAGGCGCCGGTTGGCGTTCTGCGCCTGCGAGCTTTGGGCGGCGTCGCAGCAGCGGTTGTTCTTTGCGGTGCGGTGTTGATGACGCTCAACGCGCTGAAGTTCGGGCATCCGCTGGATACGGGGTATGCGTACATTTACAACGACCGGCCGGAGGACGATCTGGGACGCGATGCGAAAACGTATGGCCTGTTCTCTCCGCACTTTCTGGTCCGGAACCTCTATTACATGAATCTGGGGTTCCCGGACGTTCACCGAATTCGCGTGGCGGATCGCGAGCAGGTTCGGCTGCGTCCCAATCGCATGGGTACGGGCATCTGGTGGACCACGCCGCTTCTGCTCTGGTTGATCTTCGACATTCGCAAAATCGTGGCCGATCGCGGGTCGCGAATGCTCTTGCTCGCGGTGGCGTTGATCGTCGGAGCCCTGCTGCTCTTTCACGCCACGGGGTGGGACCAGCGCGGGTTCAACCGGTTCTCGCTGGACTACGTTATCGTTCTGTTCGCGGTGATCGTTCCGGCGTGCCTTACGGGTCGTCGCCGGTGGATAAGTCTCGCGATGATCGCGTGGAGCTTGGTCTATTTCGTGATCATTCAACCCATGCCGAACGTCAGAATATTTTAGGAGCGCGCGAACGCGTCAAGTAATGCCCTCTTTTGAACCGGTACTGCTGAGGCATCGTGGGGTCGAGGGATCGACCACACTGAAGGTCTACGAATCGAGCGGCGGCTACGGTGCGGCGCGCAAAGCACTCAAAATGACACCGGACGAGGTCGTCGAAGAAGTCAAAAAGGCCAATCTCCGTGGCCGAGGCGGCGCGGGATTCCCTGCCGGGGTCAAATGGGGGTTTCTACCGAAAGACCGCACGCGGACGTTGCTGTGCGTCAACGCGGACGAATCCGAGCCGCCGACCTTCTGCAACCGTGTGCTGATGGAAACCGATCCGCACCAACTTATCGAAGGAACGATCATCGCCGGATACGCAACGCAAGCGCAGATCGCGTACATTTACCTTCGGGTGGAGTTTCACGAGCAATTCCACATTTTGCAAAAAGCGGTCGACGAAGCGTACGCGGCCGGTCACCTCGGAAAGAACATTCTGGGGAGCGACTACTCGCTGGAAATCTATCTCCATCGCGGTGCCGGTGCTTACGTATGCGGTGAAGAGA
>JADFRO010000168.1 GCA_022561255.1 Planctomycetota bacterium
GCCGTGGAAGTTTTTCCCGAGCATCGAATCGACGCCCCACCCTTTGACCGTGGTGGCGACGATGGCAACGGGCTTCTCCGAAGTCCTGGCTGCGGAAAACGCCTCGTCGAGTTCGTCGGGGTTGTGGCCGTCAACGCGGATCACCCGCCAGTTGTACGCGGCTGCCTTCGCTGCGATAACGTCCGCGGATTGCTGATGCGAGACAGCGGCCGCCTGCCCGTAACCGTTACAACTGAAAATGGCGCAGACGTTGTTGAGCTTTTGGTCAACGATAAAATCGGCTGCCTCCCAAACCTGTCCCTCGCGCGATTCGCCGTCACCGATGATGCAGTAGATTCGCTTGTCGATTCCGTCGGCGCGAGCGGCGAGCGCAAGACCCGCAGCCACCGACAGTCCCTGACCGAGCGAACCGGTGGCGGCATCGAAGAACGGGAAACCCTCAGCCGGGTTGGGATGGCCGTCCAAAACGCTGTCCAACTCGCGCAATGTCGCGAGATCGTCGATCGTTAGCGTGCGACCCTCGCTTGGGTTCTTCCCAACCGTCCCGCCGAGGTCGGCGTAGGCTGCGTAGACGATCGGAACGGCATGTCCGATGGACAAGACAAGTCGATCACTGGCGACGTTCCACGGATTCGCGGGGTCGAAACGCATCTGCCGGTACATCAATTCGACTACGATATGAGCGATTGCGAGGGCGCTGGACGGATGACCTGATCCCGCGGCGCTGGTCATGCGCATCACGTGCTGACCGAGCTGCACAGCCTTGGCATGAACCGTACTGGAATGTGACACAGGTATAGTCTCCGGGGATGTCGTTGCGATCGTCACGTTGAAAAAGGCCTCCGTATTTCGATGATGAATCGGTGAACCAACGCGTGCGAAAGGTAGCGAGTTGCCGTCGTCCGAGCAAGGGACGCACCGGCGATACGGGCTCGAACTTTCGGGCGGACGGGCGTCTCCTTTGTGACTCTCGCGCTAATCACAGACACGCCGTCGGCGAGTGGCTGTGACAGCGCGAGTGGAGCGAGTCCCGATTTCAGAAAGGTTGTCTCACTTTCGTCCCCCCTTACCAACGGTTGTCTCACTTTCGTCCCCCCTTACCAAGGGGGGACTACAGGGGGGTCTGTGACGTCCTGCAAGAACCTCCCCCGACCCCTCCTTGGTAAGGAGGGGAGAAAAAGTCGAACGACCTTTACAGAAACGGCACTACTCGCCGGTGAACTTCGGCGAGCGTTTTTCGAGGAACGCAGCCACGCCTTCGCGATGGTCCTTCGTTTTTCCGGCGGTGGTTTGCAGCATGGCCTCGTAGTCCAACTGGCCCGCGAGATCGTTCGACCAAGCCGCGTTGATCGCTCGTTTCGTCAGTCCGATCCCACGCGGAGGCAGCGAGGCGAGCTTCCGGGCGAGCTTGGCCGTCGCCTCGGCAAGCTGCTCGTCCGGGGCGACTTGGTTGACCAGTCCGATTCGCAGAGCTTCCTCCGCCTTGATCTTCCGCCCCGTCCAGGCCATTTCCAGCGCACGGGAAACGCCGATGAGCCTCGGGAGCATGAACGTGCTGCCCGAATCCGGCACGAGTCCGACGTGAATGAAGGCCTGGATAAAGCTCGCCGATTCGGCGGCGATGCGCAGGTCAGCTGCGAGAGCTAAACTGCAACCCGCTCCGGCGGCGACGCCGTTGACGGATGCGATGACCGGTTTTTCCATCGTGCGGAGCTTGACGATCAGCGGGTTGTAGAACTTGCGCAGGTGATGACCCAGCTCGATCGGATCGTCGGTCTTGTAACGCTCAGCGACGTCGGCCAAATCCTGCCCGGCGGAGAAACCGCGTCCTTGGCCCGTTAGTACGAGGCAACGAACGCTCTTGTCCTTCTCCGCGGCGCGCACGGCCTGGCCGAGTTCCTTAAGCAACTCGGTATTGAACGCGTTGAGAACGTCGGGACGGTTCAGTGTGATGGTTCGGACGCCGCTGTCGTCCGAGGTGATGATCGTCTGCAGGTCCGTCGCCACGATCTTGCTCCTTCTTGTGATGTTGGAACGCGTGTAGCTCCGACCCACAACCGGTCCGAGACTTCGCGCGGGCTAAAGCCCGCGGCTCGGATCCTGGAGGGGGAGGCCATCGCCTCCGCGCTAACGCCCCTTGAAATCCGGTTTGCGCTTCTCCGTAAAGGCCTTCATGCCCTCTTTTTGATCCTCCGTCGCGAACAAGGCGTAGAAGGCTTTACGCTCGAACTCCAGCCCGGCGCTGAGGGTCATTTCGTCGACGGCTAGCACCGCTTCTTTGCCGGCTTTAAGAGCAAGCGGCGGCATGGATGCGATCGTATGGGCGAGCTGCATGGCCTCGTCGAGGAACTGTTCTTTCGATACGACCTTCGTAACCAAGCCGGCGTCGAACGCTTCCTGCGCCGACATGAACCGGCCGGTCAGAATCATTTCCATCGCACGGAATTTTCCGATCGCTCTTGTGAGCCGTTGGGTTCCGCCGGCACCTGGAATGACGCCGATCTTGATTTCCGGCTGACCAAACTGGGCTGATTCCGACGCGACGATCATGTCGCAGTGCATGGCCAGCTCGCATCCGCCGCCGAGGGCGAATCCGCTAACGGCGGCGATGATCGGTTTGCGAACGGCCGCGACGCGTTTCCACCGGGCGAGGTTGTTTCGCTCGCTCATGTCGACGACGGACGCGTCGGCCATTTCGCCGATGTCGGCCCCGGCGGCGAACGCTCGCTCACTGCCCGCGATGACGATGACGTGGATGTTCTTGTCCTTGTCGAACGCCTCAAGCCGTGCAATGAGTTGATCCATCAGCTCGATGTTGAGGGCGTTTAACACCTCGGGTCGATTCAGCGTGCATACGCCGACGTGGCCGTCTGTTTTGGAGAGAATGAAATCGCTCATGGTGGTCGCCATTGTGCGCAGAAGCATGCGGGCCGCAACTTAGTGGACCTCCCTCCGCACCTTTTCGTAATCCACCGGTCGCTTCTCGACAAACGCGTCGATGCCTTCATGCACCTCGCTGGACAGGTTGTGGAGTGAGAGCCAGTCGCGGGCGTGGCCGATCGTCTGGTGCCAGGAGAAATCGCGCCAGAAGTTGAGTTGCTGCTTCGTATAACGCGTACACTCCGGCAGCTTGTCGATTAGCTTCTGACACATTACGTCGACGGCTTCATCCAGCTTGGAACGCGGAACGACCTGATTGACCAGGCCCCACTCCAGCGCCTTGGCCACCGGAATGTCCTCGCAGAGCAACAGGATTTCCCTCGCTCGCCGGTCGCCTACGATTAGGGGCAGAAACTGCGTTGCCCCACCGGCTGCTACACTGCCGCGTGCGGCTCCGACCTGTTTGATGATGATGTCGTCCGCTGCGATGGCCAGGTCGCACGACATGTTCATCTCATTGCCACCGCCGACGACCATGCCGTTGAGTCTGGCGACGGTCGGCTTGCCGATGTTGCGAAGCTTTTCGTGGACCTCGATGAACGCGCCCATCCACTTCCAATAGGCTGCGGGTTTGCCCAGGCACTGCTCTTTTTGCTCTTTGAGGTCCGCGCCGGTGCAGAAAGCACGATCGCCCGCGCCGGTCAGCACCATCACCCGAATCTGATCGTCCCACGAGACGTCTTCAAACGCTTGCGAAAGCTCTCGAAGGGCTGGAAAGTTTAGACAGTTGAGCACGTCAGGCCGATTCATGACGACCGTCGCTCGGTGCCCATCCTTTGTGTATACGATGTGCTTGAAGTCGAACGACTCCGCTGGTTTCGCTTCGGGGAAGTTCATTTCTGGTCGATCCATGGCTGGGCTATCCGCTGCTAAAGGCGTGTTCGTGAAGATCTTCGAGTGAGACGAACTCGATCGTCGAAATATGCGTCGCCTCGAGAACAACCGGCGGCGCGACGCCCTCGGCGAACGCTTCCTTCCATCGCTCCACGCACAAACACCACTGGTCACCGGGTCGCAAGCCCGGAAAGCCGTTTTCAGGCGTGGGAGTGGAAAGGTCGTTACCGCGCCTGCGTGAAAAGGCCAGGAACTCTTCGGTCATGCGCGCGCAAACGATGTGCAGAGCGAAGTCATCCCCGCGGGTATCGCAGCGACCGTTACGATAGAAACCCGTCATCGGATCCGTGCAACAGCCCTGCAGTTCCGTCCCCAGCACGTTCTTTGCAATGCGCATGTTACGTCAATTCCGTTCGGTTCATTCGTCAACGTCGACGAACATCATGTGAAGGATGTCGCCGGCGAAGCCCATGACGTCTTTGGCAGCGGCTTTGCCTTCGTCGCTGCCGAGGGCAGCCATCATCGCGGCCTTATCCTCGAAGTAACATTCAGCCATCATGTAGTACTTCGCCTCTCCGCCGGGTGAGCCGGTCACGTGCGAGACTTCGAGTTTCTTAAGCCCAGGCATCTTCCGCGCGAGCGGCGCGTGAATCTCCCGGTAGTGCTGCTCGAACGCGGAGACGTCGGCTGGCTTCTTGTAGAGCACAACGAGTTTGACCATCTGGTTCAGCTCCTTTCGATGTATTGTTTCAAGTGGTTCTTGTCCATGACGACCTGAATCTGCTTACCCTTAGCCAGTAACCGCTCCCCGTCAAACGCCGACAGTTCGCAGACGACACGGGCGTGGGAGTCGTGCGACACGTCGGTCAGTTGAGCCCTGATCCGAATGCTCTTGCCGACCCCGCACGGCGCGAGGTGATCGACGCTAACGTACGATCCAACCCCTTCTTCGTGGGCTTCGAGAAATTCCACAAGCACCTTGCGGGCAGCCACCTCGAACTGATGCGCGATCGTCCAGGTCGAGCAGCATCTGTGAATCACCTGCCCCTCGAAAACCGGGCACATGTCCTCCGCGACGGTAAACACGACTTCGCGGACGATACCACGTTCAAAGCCGGGTTTCATTTTAGTATTCCGTCGCACATGGGTTGACGGGTTTTTCCGAACGCCTTCTGCGGAGAGTGACGATCCCGTGAGGGAGCGACCACGCGCTCCTTAGCTTATCTCCAATCGTCCGCTCCCTCACGGTCACAGCTCTGTTCAATCCCGCTCGTCCAACACCGTGGCGACCATCTTACCGGGCAGTCTAGCCGCGCTCGGTCGTGTGGGCAAAGGCGCCGGGTTGACAGAGCAGTGTTGCGCGCTAGAATGCGGGGTTGTGAATACTCTGGCCCGTTCCATCCTTTTCGTCGGTTTGACCGCTTCCGCGGTGACGGCTGCTCCGCGCGCGGGAATCGTCGGCAAGGCTTGGGAGCTCGACTTCAGCTTTTTCGATCCGCAGCGCATCCGTGTGAAGCTTCCGGGGGACGATCGCTCGACGACGTTTTGGTACGTTCTGTATCGGGTAACCAATCGGACCGGTCAGGAGGTTCAGTTTTTTCCGTCGTTTCGGTTCGTCACCGACACGCTGAAAGTTGTCATCGCCGGCGAGCAGATCAGCCCCAGCGTCTACCGGTACATCGCGGCACGACATCGAAAGGACTTCCCCTTCTTTGCCGAGCCGTCGAAGGTCGTTGGACCGCTGCTTCAGGGCGAGGCCAACGCTCGAACGTCGGCCGCTGTATTTCGCACGTTCGATCCGCGGGCCGGCAGCTTCAAGCTGTACGTTAGCGGGTTGTCCGGTGAGATCGAGCGGGTGAACAACCCCGTGTTCGATCCGACGCGTAAGGTGTCCGAAGATAATCAGCGATTTTTTCTTCTTCGACGCACGCTCGAAGTGACCTACGACCTGCCGGGTGATGAGACAACACGATCGTTCGCCACGCCACTTCGGCGATCGCGTGCATGGGTGATGAGGTAAATGGACGCCGCCGCCGGTCGGATGGCCGGCGAGACGCGCTTGCTCGCCTTGGGAAACGCGGCGAGTTGAATTCGCAATACGCCGCGACGACTCTGGTGAGTTCGCGCGGGCTCAAGCCCGCGGCTCAGCGCTGGTCGCGTGAAAAGGGAGTACAAACGAGATGGCACACAAGAAGGGTCAAGGTTCCACACGAAACGGACGTGATAGCGGGCCACAGTTTTTGGGCGTCAAGCGATACGCCGGGGAAAAGGTTACAACGGGGACGATCATCCTTCGTCAGAACGGCTCGCCGCATCAGGCCGGGCACAATGTCGGCTGCGGTCGCGACTACACGCTCTTCGCACTTACGGACGGCGTTGTGAAATTCCGTGGCCGCAAGGTAGACGTGATTCCAACGGCGTCCGCCTAGCCACCGTGTTTCATGAGTTCCGCGAATTCATGAGCCGCGACTTCTTGAGCCGCGACTGCCTGAGCCGCGGGCTTCAGCCCGCGTGGCCGTACAAGGGACGACAAAGTTGCGAGCTTCGTGACACCGCGCAGGCTAAAGCCTGCGGCTCGGGAACGACGGCATAGTCGAACGACCTACGACCCGCGGTGCCGGCGACCGAGCGGACAGCCGGGACGACCTCGCAGTAACGATCGCCCCGCAGTAGCGATCGCATTGATACCAAGCGAAGTGCGCGGGGTGGTCGAAGGACCGCCCCTTTTGTTTTGTTGCAGTTGACGCCGACCGGAGCGATGGCGACGACGATCCCATGTTGGTTGATAAGGCTGAAATCTACGCGCGCGCGGGCAACGGCGGCCACGGTTGCGTTAGCTTCCGACGGGAGAAGTACATTCCCAAGGGCGGCCCCGACGGCGGCGACGGTGGCGACGGTGGTCACGTATACGCGGTTGCGACGCCGGGCGTGGATACACTGCTGGACTTCAGCGGGCGTCATCACT
>JADFRO010000169.1 GCA_022561255.1 Planctomycetota bacterium
CATTCTGGTCCAGCCCGGCCTCCGCTACGACAGCGTGGTCAACGACCGGCGAACCCTTCCACGTCATCATCGTCATCCTCGCCAAGACCCAACGCCCGCTGGCGTGGGATCCGATTCTGCCCATCGGTCCCGGTGCTCAAGCGACACGCGGCCGAGCCCACCGACGGACCCAATCGAAATTCGGGGCAGAGTCTAGTACCCCGCGAACCGTCGTCAAGGGCGAGTCGGAGGACTTTTTTCCCGCCCATTTCTTCTCGACGGTTGGGGATTTCCGGGCTCTGTCGATCGCGGTAAGACCGCCGCTGGACTAAAAATGGCGTACGCACCCGTCGGACCACAACCACGTCTCCCCGCCGAGCGCGAGTGGCACCGTCACTGAAAATTCTCTGGCGACACTTCGCAAAACGCTGGGGTCTAAGACCCAGGTCTACTTGAGATGCTCCGGATTGAGACCCGTGAGGTCGTCGACCACGAACCGCCCATCCTTGCGGATCAACGCTCCATCGAACCAGATCTCCCCGCCTCCGTGATCCTCGTCTTGAAGGCAGACCAGATCCCAGTGGATGTTGCTTTCGTTCCCGTTGTTCGCCTCCGCGTACGCTTTTCCGGGCGTGAAGTGAAACGATCCGGCGATCTTCTCGTCAAACAAGATGTCGAGCATCGGCTCTGTGACGTAGGGGTTGAAGCCGAGCGCAAACTCGCCGATGAACCGCGCTCCCTCATCCGTATCGAGGACTTCGTTGAGGTGCTTGGTGTTCGTACTGCTCGCCTGAACGATCTTTCCGTTTGCGAATTCAAACCGTACGTCGTCGTGGACGGTCCCCTGGTAGATGCTGCGCGCGTTGAAGCGGACCGTGCCGTTGACACTATCACGAACCGGAGCGGTGAAGACCTCCCCATCGGGAATGTTGAGCTTGCCGTCGCAGGGGACGGCGGGAATGTTCTTGATCGAAAACGAAAGCTCCGTATCGGGTCCGACGATACGGACTTGATTCGCTCTATTCATTCGTTCGGCAAGGGGGCGCATCGCGCCGGCCATCTTGGCGTAATCCATCGTACAGACATCGAAGTAAAAATCCTCGAACGCTTCGGTGCTACGATTGGCTTGTTGGGCCATCGCCGGGTGAGGCCAACGCAGTACGACCCAACGCGTTTTCGGCACACGAATTTCCTGATGAACACGCCGCCAGACGGTATCCTGATAGAGCTTGTGCGCGTCGGGAGGAACGTCGGAAAGCTCGGCGATGTTGGAGCTGCCGCGTACGCCGATGTAAGCGTCAACACCGGCCATGCGCTTCGCCTCGACATCGGCCATGAGGCTCATCTGCGACTCGGAGCTGTGCCTAAGCAACGAACGCATCACGCGGTTGTTCTTGAGCGTCACCAAGGGGTCGGCACCGGCGGCTCGCGCGACGCGGATCAACTCGCACGTAAACTCCGTGGGTATGTCAATGGCTTCGATCAACACCTTCTCGCCACTGCGCAGCTCGGTGGAATAATGGATTAGGACTTCAGCCAGCTTGGTCATCCGTGGATCCATCATTGGTGGTTTCGGTCCTTTTGCGGTAGTCTCGACGGGAAGTTACACGCGCGCCTCTTGAGCGTCGCGGAAACACCCATAGAATCGGGAAGTTCCGACCGGATTACCTTAAACGGGGGCGCATCGCATGACAAGCGGCAGAGCATCAGCAATCTCATCGTTGTCCGTTGTGTTGGCGGTCATGGTTTTCGCACAGAGCACGCGTGCGGACGATTGGCCTCAGTGGCGAGGCCCCAAGCGCGACGGCGTCTGGCGAGAGACGGGCATCATCTCAAAGTTCGAGGGACGTCGACTCAAACCAGCATGGAGCGTACCGATCCTCGGGGGGTATAGCGGACCCACCGTCGCGGACGGGCGCGTCTTCGTGACCGACCGAACAACCAAGCCGAGCCAAACAGAGCGTGTCCTATGCTTCGACGAGAAGACGGGGAAGAGCCTTTGGACGCACCAATACGACTGCGTCTACAGCAACGTGGGCTACGACACGGGGCCGAGGGCGTCGGTGTCGATCGATAACGGACGAGCCTACTCGCTCGGATCGATGGGCCATCTGTTCTGCCTCGACGCGAAAAGCGGCGCCGTACTCTTCCAACATGATCTCAACACCGAGTACGGAATCCGCATGCCCGTATGGGGTATCGCAGCGTCGCCGCTGATCGAGGACGATCTTCTCATCGTCCAAATCGGCGGAGAGAGAAACGCCTGCGTCGTCGCATTTGATAAGAACGACGGATCGGAACGATGGCGCGCACTTGGCGACGAAGCGTCCTACGTAGCGCCGATTGTCATCGAACAGGCTGGGCGGCGCGTCCTGGTTGTCTATACCGGACAAAACGTGGTCGGACTCGATCCCAAGACCGGCGCGGTACTGTGGAGCCATTCGTTCCCACCCAAGCGAATGGTCATCGGAATCTCCACGCCGGTTGTGCATGACAACCGGTTGTTCCTAACGAACTTCTTCGACGGATCGCTCATGCTCGCGCTGGGTGATACCGAGCCGACCGTGAAAGAGCTGTGGCGGCGCGGCGGTGAAGATGAACAGAACACCGACGCGTTGCACTCGATCATCTCGACGCCCTACTTTGCCGGCGATCACATCTACGGGATCGACAGCTACGGCGAACTCCGATGCCTTGAGGCCAAGAGCGGCGACCGGGTGTGGGAAACCCTGAAGACCATGCCGAAAGCCCGATGGGCGACCGCTCATCTGATCCCCAACGGCGATAAGGTTTGGATTTTCACGGAGCGCGGCAAGCTGATCATCGCATCCCTAACCCCGCAGGGTTACGAGGAAATCAGCCGGACGCATCTGATCGACCCAACGCTAGGGCAGCTTCGAAGACGCGGCGGCGTCTGCTGGACCCACCCCGCCTTCGCCAACAAGCATGTGTTTGTTCGTAACGACAAGGAACTCATCAGCGTCGATTTATCCGCGAAGTAGTGCCCTTTCTGTGAAGGTCGGTCGGGTTTTTTCTCCCCTTCGTGCCAAGGAGGGGGCGGGGAGAGGTTCTTGCAAGACGCGACAGACCCCCCTGTAGTCCCCCCTTGGTAAGGGGGGACGAACGTCAGTGATTCACGATAGCGAGCGTCGCGTCGACGGCTACACTCCGCGCGTCAACTCGTCGAAAGCGATCCTACGCATGTAAACTCGTCGAAAGCGGTACTACGCATGTCAACTCGTCGAAAGCGATACTACGCGTGTCGACTCGTCGACGGCTGCACTACGCTCGCGTCAACTCAAAGATTCGCGCGTTGACGGTTCGTTCGTTGTCAACGCGGGTCGAGGTCGGCGTGGTTCCAACGCGAAAGCCGGCCTTTTCTGCCAGCTCCCCGAAGCGATCGGCGACGCCACGATTGGGATCGACGAGAACAGCCACACCACCGTCGTCGAGCAACCCGTCAATACATCGCAGGATCGGATCGTGATCCACGGCTTGATAAAGCACATCGGCGGCAAAAACGCGAACGTAGCGACTCTCGTTAGAACCGATCCCAACGCCGTCCTGAGCCGCGGGCTTTAGCCCGCGCGGTGTGTCGGAAGCGCGTGTCCGGGATAAGGGCGGACGCGAATCGTGCCAATCAAGCACGCTGCTACCCGCGAGTCGGACATGGTTGAGTTGAGCGTTGTAATTTGTGAAAGCTAGCGCGTCGGTATCGTTGTCGGTGGCTTCGACGGACCAATTCGCGGTGGATGCGGCTAAAGAGACCAAACCCAGTCCGCAGCCCAACTCGATCGCCGCACGTCCCTGGCCAGACTCGCCGGTCATCACCTGACGAGCGAGCATCACGGCGCTTGGCCACAACTCCAAACCGTACGGCGCGATGTCTTCCTCGATGAAGCGCCGACCGATCTCAGAGTCGTCGAGCAGGTCGGCGGCATCCTTGACGCCGGCGATCGTAAAGATCCGACCTCCCGCCTCGATGGATTTGTGAAGGACCGGCAAACCGTGAAAGAAAGGCTCACCATCGACCCAATCGAAGACCGACTCTTCATCCATCGCAGGTTGACGCTCGCGAACTATTGCTGCCCGGCTCGCCTCTTGATGGGTTCGCAGCATGGCGAACATTCAAGTCAGTCGTCGTACGGTCCGCTCCCTCACGGTCGCGGCTCTGTTCAGGCCCACTCATCGAGTGACGCGTGACACACCACTAGTTCACGCCGTGCATCATGGCTGTAACCTTTTTGATGAGCAGGTAACACACCAGAGACGCACCAAGCAGGGCAACGGTGATCCACATGAAGTACGATCCGGGATCGAGCTTCTCCCAGTTCTCACCGGCTAAACCGGCGGTGAAGTTTCCAAAAAAGCTTGTCAGCAGCCAGATGCCCATCAGCATCGTCGCGAAACGGCGCGGTGCGAGCTTACTGACCATCGACAGCCCAACGGGCGAAAGGCAAAGCTCACCCAACGTGCAGATGATGTAGAACGCGACAAGCCACCATGAACTGACGCGAAACTTGGCCGACCGAACGTACAGCTCGTTCATCGCCTCGCGGAACGCCGGACTTGCGCCCGCGACGAGGATCTGCTTGTAGTCCTTATCCGCCAGGGCAGTGCTGACGTGGAACGTACGCGTCGCCTCGTCGAACCGAAGTTTCTCAGTTTTGAACCCTTGCAGGTATCGTGCATCGAAGCCCGGGGGCAACTCGTCCAACGTGAACTCGACGCTGAACTCCTTGTCACCGTCGGCATTAAGCTCGGCGTTTTCTTCGGCCTCCTGCGTCATCTTGGTGAGCTTCCATATCGCCTCGACGTACGCCTTCGGAGCCGCCGCCCGGAACATCCGATCACGATGGTTGGCGTTGAGCACGCCACGCATGCTAAGCGTCTTTTCCGCGTCGTCGAACACGAGGCGACCGCCGTGGGCGATCATCTTGTCCTTTTGCTCGTCGGGAGTACCGGCCTGATAGCGCTTGAGAGCCTCATCGTCACCGTACTCCGGCGTGTCATAGAAGTAGACTTCATTGTCACCGTTCGTCACGACACTCGCGGGGAGCGTAGCGATAGCTACCTGACTCGTCTGATTTTCGTACCTGACCGACCAAATCATCAACGCGAACGCTACGCCCTGAAGAAACACGCCGATGGCCATTTTCCCGGCGATCGATAGCTTGACGCGCCTTCGCGCGAGGTATAGCCATAGCCAAGCGAACAGCGGAGCAAAGATCACGATGGCCAAAGCGTTGATGGACTGAAACGACGTGGTCACCACCGGATTGATCGCCACAAGCCTCGCAAGTGCTGCCTTCAACGTTACCGAAAACCCCTGCTCTGAAAGGTCAACGGGGAGGTCCGGGTACAACGTCGGGTCCGGTGGCGTTTCTGTGAGGAACCGATTGGTGGTTTGATCGGCCCACACGTTCATCGCATTGCCCGCCTGCTCGAACGCCCCCCAGAAAAACACGACAAACACGGCTAGTACGTAGATCGCCAGCACGCGATCACGCACAGCCACGCTGAGATGTTTGAGAATCCAACCAGCAAAGAACGAGGCCAACGCCGCGATTTCCATCGCGATGAAGTTGTCGAAGCTCACCAGTTTCATCTTCCAAAGGAGCGGTGAGCTCAGAAGCAGCGCGACACCGATTAGGGCGAAGATGCTGGGTGACAAGCGAGAAAAAGAGGGCGTCGTGGACGGCGTCGTCGCGGCCTCTTCTTCGGTCATCGCGTGGTCGTCTGCCTTTTCACCCTTTGGACCCTCGCCCTCCGGCGGCTCGTAGACAGCCGACTCCGGTAGCTCCTTGATCCAGGGAAGTCCAACCAGATAGACGACCAATCCGAGGAGCATGCCTACACCAGCCGCCGCGAATCCCCAGTGGTAACCCAGGCCCGGCGTCTCACGCAGGGTTCCGCATACCAGGGGCGCCAAAAACGCCCCGAGATTGATTCCCATGTAAAAGATCGTGTACGCACCGTCGCGGCGGGGATCGTTCTTGGGATAGAGTCGCCCCACCTGTACGGACATGTTGGGCTTGAAGAACCCGTTCCCCATGATCAAAAAGCCTAGGGCGGCGTAGAAGATCCAGAGCTCTTCGAAGGCCATCAGGAAGTGCCCGACGGACATAAGAATCGCGCCGATGATGATCGCCCACTTGTTGCCCAGGTAACGATCCGCCAGGAACCCGCCCAAAAGCGGCGTCAGGTACACCAGGGACGTGTACCACTTGTAAATCCCTGAGGCGTCCTCCTGAGTCCACTTGAAGAAGTCGACCATGTAGAGCAGGAGCAGCGCCCGCATCCCGTAGTAGCTGAACCGTTCCCACATCTCGGTGAAAAAGAGGATGAACAGTCCCTTGGGGTGGCCTAGGAATTCGCCTGGGGTTCGGGTCGACACAGGTGCGATCTCCTTGAATGGTAACGACGGTGATCCGGCGGCCCATCCGCCGTTGTCGAATCGGTCAGGTGGTCTAAGAGAGCGGGAGCAGCGGCCCGGCCCCGACACACGAGCGGGCAAGTCTAGCGGAAAGCTTCACAGGCGGCCAACCACACGCACAACGGCGGATCCGCAAGCCCTACGGCATCACCAAGCCGCTATCGCGGGGTGATACGTACGCTTCAATCTATCCTCAGGAGCGACCCAAGAGTCGGGAGGCGTGGCGGTTGGCTGCGGTTGACCGGTTTGAGCAGTGACGGGAAGATGGCCCCCCTACGCCGCAGCGTGAGCGTAATCGGGAGCGGTGTCCGAGTGGC
>JADFRO010000170.1 GCA_022561255.1 Planctomycetota bacterium
GGCCAAGCGAACGGCGCCAGTCACCAAGCCCGGCAAGGCGCAAAAGGCCAAGCCCGCCAAGGAGCCGAGTTTGCGCGACACGGTAGCCGCTGCATATGGCAGCACACAGAGGGCAAGCGTATGAGAATCGTTTCAAAATCCGGCGACCTGGGCGGGGTCGAGAGGGAACTCGTCGTCGTGCTGAAGGACGGTCGGAATTTCGCCTATTTCGCGCCGGTCGGAGCCAACAAGGTACAGTTTAGTGGACCTCATTTTGTCGCTCACACATCAATTCCGTACGGCAATGTCGTGGTAGCGGTGGATACCCTCAGAGATATGTTCGCCGAATTCGTCTGCCCGGACTTTGCGGATCGCGAGGAATTGAACGAGCTTCGCACCACATGAAACGTTGGAACAGACCGTTGGCGTATCGATGCGAGTGCGACAGTAATGACACAGCGATTGTCCCGTGGCCGAATGCGCAACCAGTCCGACGTTGCAATTGGGACAGGTAAGTCGCGTTCGACACGTTGGACAAACCAGCCGATTGGCGAATCCCCTTCGATTCACCAGAAGCACCGCCTGCTCGTTTCGCTGAAGGGTCTCTCCCAGAAGTTGCTCCATCAGGCGCGATAGAACGACGGGGCCCTTCGCCTCGGCGCACTCCGAGTCCATGTCGACAACATCCACACGCGGCATGGGCAGATCGCGCACACGCCGCGACAGCTCAACCCGCTGATAGTCACGGCGACGCTCGCTTCGGTACCACGTCTCCAGCGACGGTGTGGCTGACCCCAGCACAACCGGAATCCCAAGCTGCTGCGCACGCATGATCGCCACGTCGCGCACGTGAAAACGTGGCGCGGCGAGATTCTTGAAGCTCGTCTCCTGCTCCTCGTCCACGCAGATCAGTCCCAGATTCGGGCAGGGTGCAAACACGGCGCTTCGCGTCCCAATGACGACCGTTTTCTCACCCGTTTTGATTTGACGCCAGATGACCGAGCGCTGCGACTCGGTCAGCCCGCTGTGTTGAACAGCCACATCGTGGAACCGCAACGCGAGTCGTGTCACGAGCTGCGTGGTCAGCACGATCTCAGGAACCAACAAGATGGCCTGCTGCCCGGCCTCGACCACGCGCCGCATCGCGCGAATGTAGACCTCCGTCTTTCCCGATCCGCTCACACCGTAAAGCAGCGTCACCCCGAAGCGCTTCGCATCGAGCGCGACTCCGATTGCCTCCAACGCGGCGCGCTGCTCGTCGTTGGGCTCAAAATCCGGTTCCGCCTGCGAGAGATCGTCTTCACCGTTGTGTGGTGCCGCGGGCTCCTCGAGCCGCGTCTCGATCTCAACCCAATTGGCCTTCGCCATCGCGCGTAAAACGGAAGGTGACGTTCCCGTGGACTGGAGCAGACCGTCAACCCGAACCGGTTGATCCGCACCGCTCAACGCATCAAGCAACGCACGGCGCTGGCTAGTTACGCGCTCCCCGGCCGCTTCGAGTTGATCCACGCCGCGCACGCCCCGCGCGTAACGGACTTTGACCATTCCCCGCCCCTGGCGCACCGCCTCGGGCGTAAGCGCTTTGAGCGTTCGACCCAGGCTACAGTGATAGTGGCGGGCGATTTCTCGACCGAGCGCCACCAGCTTTGGTGTTAGAAAACTGTGCGGATCGATCGTCGAGTCGAGCGGACGCAGTGTGCTGTCCCAGACCCTACGATCAAGCGAAACAACGAACCCCGTGACGCATCGACCGCGACGCCCGATCGGCACGCGAACACGCTGCCCAACGGACACCGCTGACTCCAACATAGCGGGAACTGAATAGGAGTACGTTCGATCCCGACCGCCGTAGAGAACGGGCGCGACGTCCGCGACCACCCCTTCAACGCGCTGACCCTCCTCGATCCACAGATATCCGGTCGACATGTCCACACCGTGCGACGCCGCGTCAGTTTAATCTCCGTGGAGTCGCCAGTTGTTCGGCAGCCGCCTCCGCCGCACTGCGCAGCAGTATCGCAACCGTCACCGGCCCGACGCCACCAGGAACAGGCGTGATGACTTTCGCGACCTCCTTCACCTCGTCAAACAAAACGTCGCCGACGATCCGGCGTTCGCCCTGTTCATCCACGACGCGGTTGATCCCAACGTCAATCACAACCGCCCCTGGTTTGACGTGCTCGCCCCGAATCAAACCGGGTTTGCCGACCGCGACGATAAGAACATCAGCCCGGCGCGTATGCGTGTAAAGATCCTTGGTCGCAATGTGGCAGCACGTCACCGTAGCCATTTTCTGCAGGAGAAACAACGAGACCGGTCGACCGGCGATCGCCCCCTGTCCAACAACCACGGCATCGAGACCGCGCGGTTCCACCCCCGCCTCTGATAAAATCTCCATGACCGCAAGCGCCGTACACGGTGCGATGATCGGGCTGCCGTAAAACAGTAAACCGATGTTCGACGGGTTCACGCCCTCAACGTCTTTGTACGGGTCGATGCAGTATTGCATCGCGGGCGTGTCGAGCTCCTCCGGCAGCGGCATGTTCAGCAGAATACCCGTCACCGATCGATCCTCGTTGAGCTTTCGGATCAACGAACGGATGTCATCTGCGCTCGCCGTAGCTTCCAGACGGTGAAGCCGGTACTCGATCCCCACCTCTTCACAGCGACGCCGCTGTGACCGGGCGTAGATCGCGCCGGCGGCGGGATCCCCCACCATGATCGCATCGAGTGCGACGCACACGCCATCCTCCGCGAGCCCGCGCACGCGCGACGTCGTTTCCTCCTTGATGCGCTCACCCAGCGCCTTCCCGTCGATAATCATCGAGATTCCGTAACCCTCACCGGACCGCGTCGCAGAACCCGTTCCGAAATGCCGCAAATCGTAAACGAGCGGACAGCTTCTCGCCTGATAACGCACGCGCTCAAAAAACACCAGCCTGAAACTTCGCCAGCGACGGCTGCGATACCGTCGACCAGTAGTACGCCGACGCCAGCGATCCGACCACAGCCGCAGCAACCATTCCCATTTTGATCCGCCGGATCAGCCGATCAAATCGCTCCGCTCGTGCGGGATCGCCTGCAAGGGATAGAAGAAACCGTATGCGACTCCCTATCGACGAATGACGCCAGCTCCGCTCTTCCACCGGAATGCCGTTGAGCACAGCCACACGCTTTAGCGCCGACGCGAAGACCTCCGCACCCGTTGCGCAAACGCGACCCGCTTGCGCGATCCCAGCTTGCGCGACCGTCGTGTCCTCGGATCGATGAACACTGCACGGTTGCCCACAGTCGTCGACGCCATCCGCAACAACGCACTGCGCCCCAAAGACATCCGCCTGCCGCTCGAATCGACGCGACACCCACCCAAATCCGATGCCCCAAAACACCAGCGTCACGGCTGCACCGATTCCTTGAATCGCCGTGAGCGAAAGACCCGGCTGACCGGGAGCGCCGCCCAACGTCCGCGCAAGAACCTCCATGCTCGCCGCCGCTACGATCCAACCGAGCAACGCGAAAACGAGAAAGTGTTGAATGTGACGATGGCGAACGTGACCCGCCTCGTGACCAAACACCGCCTCAACCTGTCGAACGTCCATCGTCGACAGCAACGCATCAGATAACAAAACGTAGCGCACCGGGGCGAAGATACCCATAACCGCCGCGTTGATCATCAAACCGTCGCTCTTCCAAATCAGGATGTCGCGGCATCGCAACCCGATACGCTCACAAATCAACTCCAACCGCTCCCGGAGCGGCCCCGCCTCCAACGGCTCGGTTCGCCAGATTCGACACAACAGCAGCGGCGCCGTTATGAATACTGCGCAGGCGCAAACAACCAGAACGACATCCGGCGTCCAAATCCAACCACTCCAGCGCCGTAGAGGAGCCTCGTAACCGCGGACCAGGTTCGCCGCGAACAGAATCAGCGTCATCGGCACCGCCACAACGAGGAACTGATGACGTATGTTGAAGTCAAGGTAGCTCCGCAAACGTAGCGATCTGCCACCGCCTTCGGTCGATTGGTGAAACGCCCGCTCTACGCGAAACGACGCCATCCACTGAAGCAACGCACCCAGGAGAAAGGGGCTCACCACGATCAAATCGCCGAAAAGCTGTAACGCCGGAGTAACTCGCCCGTAGGCAAACCAACTTGGCCAGTTCGTCCCCAGGACAGCCACACCGAAGCCACAAAGCAGCAAGATCCGTAATACCCCCATCGCGCGATGGTGGAATAGATGTGCTGAATCTGGAGCATCAGGACGTGCCGAAAGCAGGTTGCGAACTCGCCTGCCCACAATCGCAGCCGCCCCGCCCAGAACCAAAGGCCAGGCGATCGTGGCCGTCAACGTCCATAATACGTCGTCGTTACGTACGAAACGCCACGCGCCCAGACCCTCGGCGTGCCAGAACAAACACGCAAACGCAAGAATCGTTGTTATGTGCATTTCGTTATCGCGAGGTTATCGGCCACACCCGCTTGATTCGCGCCGCTCGACGTGTTAAAAATATACACGCTTTCACGGCGACGTGTAAGCACGGAACGGGAAGGAAAGAACTACGACTCCTTTGGGACCAAGGGCCGCGTCCAGCGTAGCAAGAACGTCTAGACCGCAGGCCGGGAGAGAAACGACCATGAAAATCACAACGCGGCGACACACGATACCGACCCTACTTTTCGTGACGATCGCCATGTCCTCGCAAGTCGTCGCCCAGACCAAGTCGGACCAACCCAAGTCGGACCAACCCAAGTCGGACCAACCCAAGTCGGACCAACCAACGCAGACGGCAACCTCGAAGCCGACCGCCCGATCTTACGGCGAAGACGCGGACGTAGGCCCGCTCGTATTTCGACGCCTCCAGCAGTACCGCCAGCTCCGCACCGATCTCTTCGCCGATGTGCCGATGTCGCAAGAAGAAAAGGACGCCGTCTCGAAGACCTTTGAACAGTTCTTCCAAGAGATGCGAGAGAATCCCGCCTTGGCCACCCGAAACTACGTATATCCCCTCTTAGATCCGCAGCAACGCGAAACACTCGAAAAGCAACGCGACAAGGCTACCGTACGCGGCGACACCGAAAAGGCGGCAAGGTTGGACGTGAAGATCCAGCGGGGTACTGAGTATGGCGCCGGGAATGTCGTCTCTCCAGTTGACATCTTCCTTGAACGCCTCGCACCAAACTTCAAGCCGGCTCAGAAGAAGGCCTACGAGTCCCTTACTGGGCGGTGGAACACGATCGAGAGCAATTCGCCGCTCGACGACCCGCTTCGAATGCTCAGACGCTCCACCCGCGATCCGAAACTTAATCTTACCGATCAACAGCGCCAAATCATCAAGAAAATTCTCAAAAAGGCGTCCAGCGAGCGCCCACGCGGACGGCGCTTTTTCGAAGTATGGAAAAAACTCGCGGACAAAGCCATCGTCCAAATTGTGAAGCACTTTTCCCCCAAGCAAAGCGCCCAGTTGATTTCGACCTTCACCTCGTTCGAGAAGCGCTGGGACGCGCTCGTCGAGTTCAAGGCGTACCGAAAAACCCACCCTTTCGACCCATCGCAAAGAAAGTTCCGAGCAACAAAGAATCCGTCGGCACAAACAGAGGACTAGTGAAGGCCCATGCGCACGCTAGCTAGTGGAGCAACGATCCTTGCGTCGGGTGCCGTCGCACTTTCCCTGGTCGCCTCACGCCCGGACCACGCGAGAGCCGTCGAGCCACAGGCGACTGTCCAAACACAGCCGGCCACGAAGGAGAAGAAGTCGCAGCCTGCGCCGGTTCCGCGGAGTCTCTCCAGGGCAATGGCCGAGCGCGGCGATCTGCAGATAACCGACGTATTGTTGAATCCGATGCTGCGGTTTGAGATGAAACAGGCGACGTTTCTTCATCGGATGACCGTCGAGAAACTCCGTCCCGAGCCACAACAAGCGCAAGCACTCGCGCTCGTCTTCGCCAACTACATCCGCCGAACCGGCGAGGAACGACCCAGGCCCATTCTGGTCGGCTATCCCGAGCCGCCACCTGTGCAAACCCAAGGCGCCGACATAGTACTCACGCCGGGCTTCCAAACCGAAAACCAAGTCGATGACAACGGCCGGCCGCTCTATCTCGTCGCCCAGGCTATCGCCGTCCTCAGACCTGAGCAGGTCAAGCCGTTCCGAACGACGATCGAACGATGGAAGACGTTGCGCCAAGGCATAACCGACGGTCCACTCAAGAGACTCTATCGAAGCCTTTTCGATCCACAGCTAGCTCTGCCCAAGGAGAAGCTGGCCGTCCTGATCCCCATGCTCCAGGACTCAATCGAAGGATTGTCGTCGCTTGAGCGGCGACAACGCGACCGGATGATCAAGATCGAGAAGAAGACGCGCGCTAAAATATTCAAGGAACTCACGCCGGATCAACAGCGACACGCCGAGAAAGTCATCCAGATGCTGCAGGACGACTCGGCCCGGTGGGAGCAACCCGGACATGCCGAGCAGATTTACATCGACGCGGTCCGCTTGGAGCAGAGCGTCAACGCAAAACAAAAAAACACACCCGACTAGTCCCGACTCGACTCCGATAGCCGTAGCGTAGCCGCGATCTTCGTCGAAACCCGTCTACATCGCTCCCCTGGTGGCAAGAGCACCCACCTCCCCTTGCACACGCCAACGTTTTGCAGTACTCAC
>JADFRO010000171.1 GCA_022561255.1 Planctomycetota bacterium
GCCCGCGCTCCAGCGAGAACATGATGTGATCGTCGAACCGCGTCGCCCCTTCGATCCAAGCGACCCACTCCGTCATTGTCGACTTATCGCGGTCCCGCGACGATGGGTCGGTAGCACGCGTTAGCCGAAGCTGCTTCCCAACCAACGACCGCTCGTCATTCGTAGCGGTGAGTGGAAGACGAAGGGTTCGATGGTCGACCGCCTGCGGTGGTATCTGCCCCGTGACTGCACTGTGACCGGTGTCAAAGCGAACGAGCAAAACGTGGGCGCCGAGAAACCGCTCGTTGAACGCCGTGGTCGCGCGATGGAACTCGCTGGCGGGTGAGAAGCCGTCAATCCAACTGTCCTGCACGACGATTTTTCGCACGCCGAAAGGGGCAGCAACGGTCAGCACGACGGCGATGGCGATCACCGCGTAGCGCCATCGCGTCACAAGCTCGCCAACGCGCCGAAACGCCGTCCCCGGCGGACCGGTCGACTCTGCCGCGCGACGCCCCACCAGGCGTCCCGGCGGGATCATCGTCAGGCAAGCAGGAATCACCGTTAGCGACCAGAGCATGCAAAATACGATGCCCAGCGCGGTGAACAGACCGAATGCTCGAACCGGAGCGATCGTCGAGAACGCAAACGAAAGAAACGCGATGCTCGTTGTGATCGAAGTCATGACGATCGGCCGACCCATCTCCTGCATCACGATCAGAACCTGATCGGTGTGCTTCTTCTTCTGATCGGCGCGAAGTAGCTGCCTGTAGCGCGAGAAGATGTGGATTTCATCGGTGATGCCCGTGGCTGTAAGAATGACCGGAAGCACAGCCGTTGTGAGATAAACGGGCACGCCGACCCATCCCATCACCGCGAACACGACGACCAGACACGCACCGACCTCACCGAGCGGAAGGGCGACGGCACTTACGCTCTTAAAGCTGATGAGAAAGACGACGCCCATGATCGCGATGGCCAGAGGAGCCAGACCGATGTGGTCCGCAATCCACGAACGCAGCACTTCGACCCGGCTACGCTCGATTGCATCGTTTGTGCGATCGGCTCGCGTCGACACACCAAGAAGTGAGGTTGGAACGCCAAGATCTTCGAGGATGTGCGTTCCCAGAAGCGCCTCCGCCACCGGAGCGCCGATGACGTGAATCCGATCGCCTCGCAGATCGTGGGCCGCGATGGTTTCGTTGATCGCAGCCAGGAGTTCCAGCCGATTCGCGCTTTGCGGAATCCCGACCAGAACAGCCGTCGCGCGTTTGTCAGAGGAAACCAGCGTTCCGTTGTAGAGGCGGATTCGTCTGAGATCATCGCGCACGCGATCAAGATCGGCCCGTGTGGTCGGCAACGGTTCGAGGAACCGGCGAAACCGTATCGTTCCGGGAAAAACGCGATCGCTCGACTCGGTCGCCAGACTAAACACGCTTGCCGGGCGAATCCCCTCGAGGTTCTTAAACGCCGACGTTAGCGCATCAACGAGTGCCATCGTATCGGCATTAAAGATGCCGTTGTCGTCGTCGGTTTCGATGAACACGACGACGGGGTCGTCGATGCCGAACTCGCGGCGGATATCCCGGTCGACTTGGATTTCCGGCGCATTATCGGGCACTAGGGCGTGGCCATCCGTCCTCAGTTGGAGTCGAAGCGCACCGGGCGAAATCGCCGCGACGACGACAATCGCGACCATGACCACAACTCGCGGATGTTGGATGGAAAAGCGGTAGAGCAGACTCACGGGCCTCCCAGCCTACGTCAATGTAGGTAACGTGACTGCACGGGTACGCACCGATGCTACGTTAGGGCGAATCGGTGGGCAATGTCGAGGCCACAAAAGCCTTTGTTTTCCTTTTGTTTCAGGCTCGTTGCTGCTACAATGCGGCTCGGTCCACAGGGGGGGCGCCAGCCGAATCGGCGACTACGCTCGGGTCGGAGGGTCGTTTCACATCACCGCCCGGAAGTTTCCCGGGGGGAGGAGGGGCCGTAGGGAGCGTCATGAGCGGCGGTATTATCATTGCGTTGGTATGCCTTTCCGTCTGCGCGCTGGCTGCGTATAGCGGATGGTGGCGCTACGCACTGCTGCCCTGGACCATTCGACGGAACCGCTTAACGGTCAAGCGTCTCAACCTTTGCGTATCGTCGGACGAGGACGTGAGACGGGTCGATTCGATCCTCGCAAGTTTCGCGGGCGGGTTCAACCGAATGATCGCTTGCCCCTCGACGGTGGATTGCAGCAAGTATTGTGCATCGCTGCCGGCGCTTCAGCGTCCGTTCGCGCACGAAGGTGCAGCCATGGGCTATGCGATCCGAAGGTTGCGACCTTACAACGCCCGTGAGTTCGAGCGCGACGTCGTCGAGCCGCAGCCACAATTCCGCTACCTTCATTACGTCGGGCTCGGGTTTTGGTCGGGGATGCGTAAGCATAGTCCCGCGAAGCTCTCACGGATTGCCGCGAACCTGGATCCGCTACATCGCTACCTTTGTTTCGACGGTTTCGGTTTCACACAAGCCTTCTTTCACTACCGTGCTCGCCCGGATGCGTTGCGAAAGCTGGACGACTTTGACGGCTACGCACGCAACGCGGCGTATCAAGGCGTGGGTCGGGCGTTTTGGTTCCTCTACATGGGCCGCCCGGACTTGCTTGTTGAGCACGTCGGGCGACTCGGCGACTATGCGCCGGACGCTGCGGCCGGCGTGGGGCTTGCTGCGGTTTTCGTGAACCCCGATCGGCTACAGGTCGCCCGCGACCTTGCGATGCGGTTACCTGAAGAATGGCGTGCTCACTTTCATCTCGGTATGTGCTTTGCGTTAAAGGCCCGGTCGATCAACGATCTGGATCAATTCGAGCGCGACCTGTCCAACCAGTCGCGGAGCGTCCAAGACGCAACCTACGCGTCGATCCGCGAGTGCGACCGCGTCGAACTTCTCGTGCGCAGCGAAGGAGGACCGAATGGTTATCGCAACTGGCGCGCTCGCGTAGCGGTTTGGATGACGGAGCACATTGGTTATCCGCTCACCGGGGTTATGACTTCCGAGGGTACGCAGTCACTTCCGCCGAGCCTCTTGCAGCAGTGCGCGACCCCGACGACGGAGGGGTCTGCGGGCTTAGCCACAGAAACTGCGCCTCTCCTTATCAAAGGGAGACAGCGTGCGGTCCAGCGATTCGGAAACAGCGAGGCTGCGCTAGGGGATGCGGATCAGGAAACCGCGAGTCGGCCCTCTGACGGGAAAGGTCGTGACGCGTGATTGGTTTCGACGCAGCCAGGGCGGAAATTCTCGACTGGGTATCGGAGGCGATCGGCGTCGCGGCTGGTGAGGTTGACCTTTCTAAGCCGCTGGCCGAGATCGGTCTCGATTCACTCGACGCGGTCCACATGATCGCGACGATTGAGTCGATCATCCGCCAGGAACTTCCCGAAGACGTGATCCGCCGCGTTTCCTGCTTGAACGACATTTTCGAAATGATGCGCGATCGCATGGCCGCCGCCTAGTGCCCCGTTACACGTTGTTCGATGGATGCGGCCGAACCGAGCCGCGATCGTTAGGGAGCGATTCTCGTCCGAGAAAGCGTCCGCTCCCTCACGGTCACAGCTCTGAAAGAGGCTTCTCAAACACGCTCTACGGTTATTCAAACCCCAGGCCGCGCTTGACAGTCGGTCGCGCAACGCTGACATTGTCAAGCCATGGCCGACGACGTTGTCATCACGGGAGTCGGCGTAGTCTCGCCGGTTGGTTGCGGCGAGGCAGCCTTCTGGGATGCACTTCGCAATGGACGATCGGCTGCGGGCTCGGTTGAGGGTTTGGACACAAGCGAGCTGTCGCGGACCATCGCGTGTCAGGTTCGTACGCCCCTCGATGTCACCGGTGTCATGGGTCGGGCGGCGAAGCTTGCCGTAGCAGCTACGCGCCAGGCGACTCGACAAGCCGGTCTTAGCTCCGCGGACTTCGGCGCATCGCACGATGCGCGCCTGTCGGTGCTCATCGGAACGACTATGGGCGAGACGGAGTTTATCGAGGAGCGCCTCACGCAGCCCGACGAGCATTGGCTTACCGACGAGCACGCTCGGCGTATCGCCATAGGAAAGCCCGGTTCGATCGCGCGTCGCGTTCGGACAGATCTTCTGGCTACGGACTTGCCGACGTCTGGTCCGCTGCCGGCGGCGGCGTCGCCCCAACGTCCGGCGGTGAGCAACTTGAGCGCCGGCAGGGAAAGCCCCGGCTGTTCGATCGACCTTTACGGTGCATGCGCCGCGGGCAATCTCGCACTGGCGTCTGCTCGGCGGCAACTCCTGGACGGACGATGTGACGTTGCGATCGCCGGCGGAGCGGATGGGTTCAGCCATCTCGCCTTCATCGGTTTCATGCGGCTGCGGGCGATGTCCTCCGGCGTATGCAGACCGTTCGACGAGCAGCGCGACGGACTGCTGGTGGGAGAAGGGGCGGCGATCTTCGTCCTCGAGCGCGAGTCGACGGCTCGCGCACGCGGTGCAACGATTCGCGGTTACATCCTCGGCGCGGGCGTGACGTGTGAGAGCTATCATCCCACGCGTCCGCATCCGGAGGGTGACGGCCTTACGCGTGCCACGCAGGCTGCTCTTGCGGATGCGAACCTATCGGCTACCGACATCGACTACGTCTGCGCTCACGGGACGGGAACGCCGCAGAACGATGCCATCGAGGTGGCGGTCCTGGACCGTTGCTTTACGCAGGGCGTGGCGTTCAGTTCGATCAAGGCGTTGACCGGCCACACGATGGGCGCCGCGGCGGCGATAGAGGCCGTAGCGTGCCTGCTTAGCCTGGAGCATCAAATGTTGATTCCGACGTGGCATTTGGATAACGTACTTCAACCTTGCTCGTCCGACGCCGTTCGTGGATCGGTCAGGTCGGCTGATCTTCGATACGTGGTTAACAACTCAGCCGGGTTCGGCGGTTACAACAGCAGCATTGTGATCGCCGCGGCGTAGCCTCGGCGGTGAGCGTGTGAGTCGCCGGTGGGTCGACGCGAACTTGCGACAAGAGAGTGCAGCGTTGTCAGATTCCGTTACGTCGGTCGTCATTACGGGCTTGGGGCCGGTCACCGGCGTCGGTGTCGGCGTGGATGCGTTGTGGTCTTCGCTGCTCGGTTCGCGAACCAACGTCACCTCACGAACGCTTACGATCGACCTGGGTCGGGCCTCCGACGTCCCTCTGGTGGGTCTTGGAGGGGTTGATTCCGCGCCGGGACTCGAGCCGCACCTCGCCTTTCTCGCCGAGCAGGATTGTGAGGGTCATCGCGACCTCGCGTACGCACTGCTCGCGATGGAGCTAGCGCTTGGCGACGCCGGACTGCGGTACGATCACGACGACAACACGATCGGCGTGGTCCAGGCGTTCGAGGCGCCCGGGGCGGAGTGGACCGTCAGCAAGCTCTTTGAGCTCATGAGCGGACCGCCGCCGACGGACGGGCCGCCGCCGGTCTACGAACTGCTCGCACCCTGCTTTTACAACTCGCAGCCGTTCGTTTACGTGCATCTGGCGGGGAAGGCGCTGGGCCTTCACGGTTTTTCGACGAGCGTACACAACGCGTGTGCGTCGGGCGCATTTGCGCTCGAGGTTGCGGCTGAACGCATTCGGTCGGGCACTGCGGAAGCGATGATCGTAGTCGGCGGAGAGGCGTTCGACACGGGTGTTCGGCTGGAATGGTTCCGACGTCTGGGACTGTATGCGGCCGAGCCGAGTGCGATGAGACCCTTCGACACGCAGTCCGGCGGCTTTTACGTCGGAGAGGGCGGAGCTGCGATTGTTCTCGAATCCGCAGCGAGTGCCGCCCGTCGCGGTGCGAGGGCGTACGCGGAGTATCTCGGCGGATCGTTTACGCACCAAGCCTGGAAACAAACGATCCCCGACGTTCGCGCCGCTCGTTTGCATCATCGGATTGGGGAAGTGCTTTCACGATGCGGGCGATCGCCTGTGGATATCGATTTCGTTGTTCCACACGGCGCCGCCACGCAACTGTCGGACGGGTACGAGGCGGCGAGTCTGCGCTCCGCTTTGGGTGAGGGTGACGCGCTTGCGGCCGCGTTCAAACCGTATGTCGGCCACATGCTCGCAGCGAGCGGTATCGTCGATCTGATTTGCGGATTGCTCGCCATGAAGCATCAGACCGTACCGTCGACACCGAACGCACGCGCGGATCACACTTCGTTGCATGTCCCGTTGGCTACCGAACCGACCGCCCACGCGATCGGGACGATGCTGAAACTCTCTACCGGATTCACCGGCCACGATGCCGCGTCGTTGTTCGGTAGGGTTCCGGATGGCTGGTAGCGTGTTTGAGCAGGCGTTACGTCAACCGCGTAGCGGCGCCGGCGCTCAAGAATAGCCTGGGGTTGCTGCTATCGGCGCAGTAGGAGCGCGACGACGCTCTCCTCCCCGTCGTCGTTCAGCGCGATTGCGGAGGCTTTCGCCTGACCCCTTTCGTCGAACTGCGCGATCGCCGCCGCGTCGATCGTACGAATCGTCACTTGATTGTTCTCGTCGATCCAAGGAACCGGGTGCCCTCCGGCCGCGCCGATCGCGCCGGCGACGGCTGCCGCGCCCGAAGCTCCGAGACAGTTTCCGGTTTTGTGTTCCATGAAAATCGCGCCGCATCGGGCGAAGCCCGCTGTGG